>JANQIO010000158.1 GCA_028282105.1 Halieaceae bacterium
GCCGGCACTTTGTTGATGAGTTCGAAGCCCAGGAAGATGGACAGCATGAGGATAAACGTCAGGAATACTTCAGCCGGTACCATGTTATGCGCCTCCTTCCAGGATGTTCTTGATGGTGTCGTTGGTGATGGCACCGCCGTGGGTGATCACACAGCCCTGCAGGATGTCGTCTTCGAAATCCACCTGGAAGGCCTTGGCCTCTTCGTCCCAGTTGTCGTCCACCAGGTTGAACATATTGGAGGCGTACATCTGGCTGGCATCGCGGGCCACAAAGTTGGCCCAGTTGCCGTCACCGATCACGGTGACACCGTTGATGTTCACGGTCTGGCCGGGCTCGGAGCCCTCCACGTTGCCACCGGTCTCGGCGGCCATGTCGACCACCACGGCGCCGGCGCGCATGCGCTCTACCACATCGCGGGTGACCAGCACCGGCGGCTTGCGGCCGAACACCTGGGCGGTGGTGATGAGCACGTCGGATTCAGCAATCACGTCGGCCTGGGCCTGGCGCTGCATCTCGATCTGCTCGGGGGTCAGCTCCTTGGCGTAGCCGTCGGCGGTCTGGCCGGTTTCACCGAGGTCGATCTCCAGGAACTTCGCGCCCAGGGATTCCACCTGCTCTTTCACCACGTCGCGGGTGTCGAAAGCGGTGACCCGGGCGCCCATGCGCTTGGCGGTGGCGATAGCCTGCAGGCCCGCCACGCCGGCGCCGATGATGAATACCTTGGCGGGCTTCAGGGTGCCTGCCGGGGTCATCATCATCGGGAAGATGCCGGGCATGCGGGTCGCTGCCAGCAGCACCATCACATAGCCCGCCAGGCTGGCCTGGGAGCTGAGCGCATCCATCTTCTGGCTGCGGGTGGAGCGGGGAATCATCTCCATGGAGATGGCAGTCACGCCCGCCGACTGGAAGGCCCGCACCAGCTCGTATTCGTTGAAGGGATCGAGGAAGCTCACGTGGATGCAGCCCTGCTTGAGCTGGCTGACTTCCTCAATGGCCGGCTTGCGGATGCGCAGCACCATGTCGGCGCCGCCCAGCAGGCCGGCGCGGTCGCTGCTGGTCTGGCAGCCCGCGTCTGTGTATTCGCTGTCCTGGAAGCCTGCCCCCAGGCCCATACCGCTTTCGATCGTGACTTCTGCCCCCATCCGCACGAGCTTCTTGGCCACGTCGGGGATGATGGGGACCCGGTTTTCGCCCGGGTGCGTCTCTTTCGGGATCGCTATGCGCATAGATTTACCCGTACCCTGTTCTGTTATTGATGTACTGCGTCCTTAAAAAGGACCGTGAGAGTAGCACAGCTAAACAAAACCCCGACAAATATCCGCCATCGGGAAAATGAATGCCCAGCCGTCACCCGCCGCCATCAAACTGCGGATGAACCAATGCATACGCAGCTGAAGTGATTCTGTCTTACTTTCTCAACGTCAGTAGGCAAGAATAGCCCGATGCTGATCATGTTTTTGCTCAATCTGGCCCTGGTGGCGCTGTGCGTGACGGTGCACTACGAGCTGCTGTACCGGCTGGGAACCGTGGTGAAGGCCTTCAGCTTTGGGCCCCGCCAGGAGGTGGTGTTCGGGGTGATGCTGGCGCTGGCCGCCCACACCATTGAGATATACATCTTCGCCGGCGGCTACTACTACGTGCTGCACACCCCGGAGCTGGGCTCTTTTATGGGTGAATCGAAGATGGAGGACTTCTTCGACTGCGTGTACCTGTCCTTTGTCACCTACAGCACCCTGGGCTTTGGGGATATCGTGCCGGATGGCTGGGTGCGCTTCATGGTGGGGATGGAAGCGGTGACCGGGCTGGTGCAGATTGCCTGGACGGCCTCGTTTCTGTACTTCCAAATGGAAACCGGCTGGGGCCACAGTCGTGACACCAGCCGGGAAAAACCGGAGGGTATGCCCTAGTAATTAGCTCAGCTTGCTCAGCTCGCCTGCAACTGCAGGAACGGGTTCAGCAGCCGGTAGTTCCAGGGCTTGAAGCGAATCGGCGCATCCAGCACGCCGATGCAGATGCAGTCAGCGGTTTTGGATGCCGTCGGCGTGTGCTGGTCTTCGGCGTCGCGCATCAGGAAATCACCCTGCTGGTACACGCCCTCCTCGTCGGAGAAGCTGCCTTCCAGCACCAGGGTTAGCTCGGTGCCCTTGTGGCTGTGCAGGGGAATGCTGCCGCCGGCCTTGATGTGGTACAGGGCGAACTCGTGCTCCGGGTCGCCGGTACGCAGGCGGGCGATTTGCAGCGCCTTGTTGATGCGGCTCCACTTCAGGTCCTGGTAGTCGCCGTTCATCAGGCGTTGCACCAGCACCGGGCTTTCGTCGCTGTCCACGTCAGCGGCCTTTGACTGGTAGGTGAGCGGGGCCTCGTCGTCGAGGTGGTCCAGCACACTGTCCAGCAGTGCATCGTCTACGCTTGCCGGCTCCAGGGTGTCAAACATCTGCGCACCCATGTCCTGCAGGGCCTTTACCTGACGCTTGCAGTGGTCGCAGAAGTGCAAATGCACGGAAATGGCGACCGACTGGGCGAGTGGCAGGCTGCCTGAAGCAAACTCGTTCAGCAGTCGCGTGTCGGGGTGATGAGTAACCATGGTCAGTATCGCTCTATTATCTTCGCGCTAATCTGCTATCTGATCAGCGCTGGTCAGTCATAATCTGGAGTTTCTGCATGGCGAGCCGCACCCGCGACTTCACCGTGCCCAGGGGCAATTGCAGATCCTCCGCCACCTCGGAGTGTGATTTACCCTCCATGTACACCTTGGCAAGAATCTGGGCCTGTTCCTGGGGCAGCTGGGTCAGCATTTCCTTAACCCGCGCGGCGTTCCTGCGCTGCTGCACCGCCACAAACGGCTCTTCCTCTTCCTGCTCTACCCAAATGTCTTCGGCGGCCAGCGGCGTATCGAACTTCTGCAGGCGCCGGTACATATCGGTACGACAGTTCCGGGCAATGGTGTAAATCCAGGTGCTGGCAGCG
>JANQIO010000168.1 GCA_028282105.1 Halieaceae bacterium
ATGCTAATGGACATGAGCTATGACACAACACTTTGACTTCGTTGCACTCGGCTGGGTTGAAAAATACCTGCGCGAGGAGATGGATACTGCCAGGCAGCATCTCCATGCCTACCAGCATGAGCCCGACGAGATTCGCCACCTGCGTGAGGCGCTGCGCAATGTGCATTCCGCGACTGGCGTGCTCAAGCTGTGTGCACTCGACCCGGCGGCGCTCCTCACCCAGGAGATCGAGCGTGTTATAGGCCAACTGATCATCGGAAAGATTGCCGGTGAAGCGCGCAAACTGGCAATGACGGAGCTGGCGGCCGCCATGGAGGCGCTGCCCGCGTATCTCGCCAACGTACGCGCCAAGCGCGAGGTATCGGCGGGCGTCATCGCCAATGTCATCAACGACCTTCGTCACTTTGGCAACCGCCCGTCGTTGCCTGACTCGCTGTTCTTCAACCCTGCGATCAAGCCGACCGCCGGCATCACCAGTGGCCAGCAGCCGGCGGGCGACGCCAAGCTGAAGCAGTTCGGTGCCCGCGCCATGCGCGTGTGCGCACAGTATTCCAAGGCGGCACTGAAGAAGGACCGGGATGGGCTCAAGCAGCTGTTTGCGGTCGGCAAGCATGCCACGCCGCTGCTGGCTGGTACCCAAATGGAGCCCTATTTCCGCTGCCATATGGGCCTGATCGAAGCCCTGGCCCAGCCCTCGGGCAAGAGCGATGAGGTGATACTTGATATTTTCAAGAACACCTTTGCGTTCCTGAAATCCCTGGCGCTGACGGGCGAGGCGGCGGTAGAAGATGCCAACCCGACGCCCTACCTGAAGAAGATGCTGTACTACATTGCCAGGACGCCGGCCCCCACGGCGCTGCAGCAGGGCCTGCGTGACACCTTCGGTGTACAGGATGTCGACGATGTCGGGGTTGCCAGTGCCGGTCGCCTGATACAGGAAGATGACCTGCTGGAGGCGCTCAGCCATACCATGAGCCAGCTGCTGGAGGTGATGGAGTTCATGACCTCCCAGCACCGTGAAATTTTCTCCGGCAACCAGGTACTGGTTGGCACCATGGTGCCGCAGCTGCGCCAGGTCGGCCTGCAGCTTAAGGCCATTGGCCTCAATACCCATGCCGACACCATTTCCCAGCAGTACGAAGTGCTGAAGGACCTGTCCGAGCGCGACGAACCTGCGCCGCAGTCGGACCTGCTTGACTTCGGTGGCGCGCTGGTCGCGGTGAAAGAGAACCTGGAGCATAAACTCAAGCATGGTCTGTCCGCCGAGGGCGACAGCATGGGGCACGATCTCGACTCCGCAATCATGGCCCAGACCTTCCGCTGCCTGAACGACATGAAGAGCAGTATCAACCGGGAGTTTGCCCGCCAGGACCTGACGGCCTTCACCGCTGACACCGGCAACGATGCGGTTACGGTCGCCATGTTGCGCCCCGTGCATCGCGGCGCGTCACTGGTAGACAATGACGATATCCAGGCTCGCGTGGCCGAGTGGGAGAAGGGCGAGCTGCCCACCCGCGATGAGTTGACAGACCTCGCCAGCACGCTGCTGGGGGAAATTCCCGAGAACTCCTACGCCGAGCAGGCCGCTGCCGATATGGAACAGGTGGTTTCCGTGCTGTCGCTGATGGAGGACAAGCAGCGCGAGTCGCAGATACTCAACCAGTGCATCAAGTTCATCCGCGATTCTATCGGGCTGGGCGGCCTGGTTAACGACGCCGGCATGGCCTGCTTCGCCGAGGCGATCGCAGCCCTCGAACAGTTTATGGAACGTCGCACCGAAGACCCGCTGGGTAATGCCGACGACCACCTGGACCGCGCGGAAGCCCGGGCCAGGCTGCTGGCTTCTCATGTCGAGCATCGGGCGACCTCGCTGCCCACCGCGGACAACGTGGTGCAGTTCAGCTCTCAGTCTGAGGAGGCTGCGGCCGAGTTGGTAGTGGAAGGCGACGATGCCACGCAAGAGGAAGAAGCCTTCGGCGCTGAACTGGATGACCAGGAGCCCGCGACCAGCGTATCAATGGAGCTTGAAGAGCCCGATGAAGTGCAGGCTGCCGTGGCTGCCACGCCTGACCCGGAGCCTGCGGCGGAAAAACCTGTGGTACAGGACGATGGCAGCGGCACACCCTGGCGCGAAGCGCTGGAGATCTGGGTGGCCAGTGATGTCGATCGCGGGCCGGATGCGCCGTTGGAAAACCCCGATGCCGACATCGATGAGGAGCTTGTCGAATGCTTCGTGGAGGAAGCACGCAAGTATGTTCGCAAGCTGGAGGACGCCTCGCCCCAGTTCGCTGAAGAGCTGGACAACGAAAAGTACATTCTGGATATACGCGCTGTTTTCCACACCATGAAGGGCAGCGCACGCACCATCGAGCTGCATGAGTTCGGCGAATTCATGTACGACATGGAAAAGATCTACAACGCCCTGCGGGATGGTTACATCAAGGGCACGCCGGAAATGGCCGAACTTCTGCAGGCAGTCACCGGTAAGCTGCCGGCCTTTGTCGACCTGATGATGCAGCGTGTACCTCTTTATACAGCCGACTTCAGCATTCCTCACCAGATTGCTGCGGCGATCTCCGAGAAGCGCTTCGATGCCGGCACTACCCGGGTATCCACCGGGGAGGGCGATAGCCAGCCTGCTGCCGAAGAGCAGCCAGAGCCTTCAGCTGCTGAAGAGCCTTCAGCCAGTGAAGAGCCTTCAGCCGGTGAAGAGCCTTCAGCCAGTGAAGAGCCCTCAGCCAGTGAAGAGCCTTCAGCCAGTGAAGAGCCTTCAGCCGCTGAAGCATCCTCGGCGGATGAAGAACCCTCAGCTCATGAAGCGCCAGTCGCTGCAGAAGCTGCAGCGGACGAAGACGCCCCCGCCGCCGATATAGAGGCCAGCGTGGATGCCTGGAGCCTCGAAGGCACTGACCAGATCATCGAGGCGCTCTCCGATCGTCTCAAGGCGGCGCCGATAGAAGGCGACACTGCCGCTCATAGCGCCGGGGCCCTGGTGCTGCTGCACGCAGCCGTACCCGTGCTCAAGGAACTCGCTGATGCCAGTATTCTCGGGCTCGACGATATGGGCCTGTCGCATATGCTGAGCCTGCCTGCCTTGCAGTCTGCTGCTGCTAATGCCGAGAGCGGCACGGTCGACGTAGGCGGTGGCGCACCGGTGCTTTGCAAACTCTCCACGTCCGGTGTCGAAGGTGTAAAACGTTACCTGAAGACGCTTGAAGGCGGTTCGGCCGAGGCCGGCAGTCACGCGGACCTGGAAAACTTCGTTCGCCAGTCACTCAGTCTGCCTGGTGGCGCGACCGCCATGTCGGATGCCACAACTCAAGGCGGTGAAGATGAGCTGGCTGATATCGAGCTACAAGCTGATCCCTACGCCGACGAGGTCGGTGGAGCTGATTTCAACCCGGACGACATTCCCATCACGGAAGCGCCGGAAGGTGAGTTTGCGGACTTCACTGAACTCATGGTGGAAGGAGATCCCCTGAGCCCAAAGCTCGATGGCGCCTCCGAACCAGAGCAGCCTCTGGGGAGTGAGAGCGCCCTTTCTGACGATGAAGATATAGCCTTTGATGTCGACGGGGACCTCGGCGAAGGTCTCGACGACTTTGAACTCGGCTCGGGCAGTTTGCCGGCCGGCTCCCTGGATCTCGATGAAGAGTTCGACGCACTGGGCGATGATGCGCCCGCGACCCTGGAACTGGGCGACGATGACCTGCCGGTGCCGGAACTCGAAGAAATCGATGTCCATGCAGTCACGGCAGGCGGTGGAAGCGGTGAAAGTGAAGAGAGCAGCGCAGACGAGGCCGTCGAGCTGGCCGACACGCTGGAAGAAATCACCGTAGAAGAAGTCTCCGTCGAGCCGGTGCTGGAAGAGGTCGAGGTGGCAGCGGCCGATCCAATCGAAGAACCCGGCGCCGAAGAGCCTGCTCCCGAAGCTGGTGAAGCGGCCGCAGCCGCCGCCACTGACAATGTGGTGGAATTCCCCGTAGTTGATATCGATACGGAACTGCTGGAAATTTTCCTTGAGACCCTGGACGATTCCATCGAGACAGTTGACTCTGCAGTGTCCAGCCTCGCCGGTGATGACGGCAGCAGCCTGCAAAAACTCAAGAACACGCTGCACACGCTGAAAGGCGGCGCCAACTCTATAGGCCTACGCAACTACGGCGCGTTGGTGCATGACTTCGAAAGCCAGATCAGTTCCCTGGAAGTCGCCGGTAAGCTGACCGATCAGGAAGGCCAGACGGCCATCTACGGACAGGTTGACCTACTTCACGAGGCGTCCCAGTTCGTTAAGCTCAAGCAGACCGACTGGGGCGTCGAAGTACCGGAAGCGCCGTCCGGATCCAGCGATGAAGAAGTAGAAGAAGAGGATATTGCCCAGGCCGTCGGCCGGGTTGACTCCATCCGTGTAGGCACCTCCAAGATCGATCGGCTACTGGATGTCGGTCTGGAAGTGAGCATGAGCAACGTGCGAACACGCCGCGCACTCGACCGCGCAATGCAGGACCGCCTGTCCGTACAGGGCCTGGCGCGACGGGTTGAGGAAATCGTCGACAAGCTGTCGCTACAGTTGGATACCGAAATCCAGGCCAAAACGGAATCCGTCCCCCAGGGCGAGTCCTTCGACCCGCTTGAGATGGACCGGCTTACAGAGAAGCAGGGTCTCGCGGCTATTCTCCGCGAGGCGGCGTTTGACCTTCACGAGGAAGCCAAGGAACTCGGGGAACACGTCCACAATGCGATGAGTGAGGCGATCTCTTCGTCTCGCCTGATTGAAGGCAGCCAATCCGATTTGCGTCTGCTGAGGCTGGTGAACTTCTCGCGTCTGGGCCCGGGCTTTCGGCGCATCGTCAACCAGGTCAGCCGGCAACTGGGCAAAAATGTTGAGTTTGACCTGACCTGCGACGACGGTGGCCTCGATGTCAGCGTTTTCGAGCAGGTGAAGACCGCGCTCGAGCACATGCTGCGCAACGCGGTAGATCACGGCGTGGAAATGCCGGAAGAGCGCACCGCTCGCGGTAAGTCGGATACCGGCAAGGTGTCATTGATTATCTACCGGCAGGCCGCTGAATTTGTGATTCGCCTGATGGACGACGGCAAGGGCCTCGCCCCCGAGACCCTGCGTCGCAAAGCCGTTGAGCGCGGCATCATCAGCGAAGACGATCGCATATCCGAAGAGGCAGCTCTGCAACTGATCTTCCACAGCGGCCTGTCGACCGCCGACAAGGTTACGGATATCTCCGGCCGAGGCGTGGGTATGGATGTGGTCCAGCAGTCGATCGCGCAAATCGGTGGTTCGGTTGAAGTCAGTTCCAAGCCTGGCTTCTATACCCAGTTTGATATTCGCGTACCTGCCAGCATCATGGTAAACGGTGCGCTGCTGGCGGCTATTGGCGATGAAGAGGTCGCGGTGCCGCTGACCTCGCTGGATGGATCAGATTTCCGCCACCGCGACGATATCGCCAAGGCGATCTCCGATCGCGGCGAGCGACTGAGCTTCCGCAATGAGCAATATGAGCTGCGCTACCTGGGAACCGTGCGGGGCGGGATGTCGCCGCCGACCCATGAGCAAATGCCCGACTTTGTTCCGGTGCTGTTTGCGCGCCACGGGCGCCGTCGAGTGGCGTTTTTCACCGACTCGGTCACCAACGCGGAAGAACTGGTAATTCGAAGCCTGGGTGCGCAGTTTACCGGCGTGCCTGGGATTGCCGGCGGCTCACTGAAGTCCGATGGCCAGCCGGTGCTGGCACTGGATCTCAACGAACTGATACGCCAGGTGGACTACGCCGACAGCCTCAGTGAAGAGCCCCTGGATACAGACGACAGCCGCATTGTGGTGCTCTGTGTAGATGACTCGGTGATGATGCGCCGCACCTACGAAAAGCGCCTGTCGAGCCTGAACTACGACGTGGTGACTGCTGAAGACGGCGAGGCGGCTCTGGACTACCTGGCTGACGCGGTGCGTCCGCCGGACTTCATCTTCACAGACCTCGAGATGCCGAACATGAACGGCTTCGACTTTATCGCCAACATGCGGCGCCTGCCGGTCATGGCCGACGTGCCGACCGTAGTGGTGTCCTCGCGTGACGGTGAAAAGCACCGCGCAGAAGCCCGTAAGGTCGGCGCCACTGACTTCATGGCCAAGGGCTCCAACAGTGCCGAGGGAATGCAGGCCATGATACAGCGCCACCTGGATAACCAGGCCCTGGCGAGCTGAGTGACGGATAAGAGAGACGACGCGTAATGGCAAACAGCGGAGCAACCGACAATCTCGAAGTGGCCATGCTGCCTTTGTCAGACGGTCGCCAGATCATGGTGCCGCTGCAGGCACTGGCGGAGGTGCAGCAGGTGAACTTTGCCGGGCGCCCGATGGGTGATCTGGGGGAGTTTACCTGGCGAGGTTACGAGTTGGCGATTCAGTCACTGGACGAGGTTTGTGGCCTGCCGGCCCCGGACCCCGAGCGGCTGACCACGGTAGGTGTGTTCAAGGCCGACAAAGAGATGGATCCGCCGTTTAGAGCCCTGGCCTTCTCCGGTACGGCGGCACCGGGTCGCGTGGAGCCCTCGTGGCTGACGTCGGTAGACCTGCCCCAGGAAGGGGTGTTCGTCGGCGCCACGCGTCTGCACAACGAGCTGTACCTGATTCCCGACCTGCCGCGCATGCTATTTGAGGCCAGCTAGGCCTCAGGTGACAGGTGGAGTGCTGAGACCATGGCCAACAGGCTTGCAGGAGAGCAAAAGAGGAAAGCTGGCGACGCTGCTCTGAACCTTTATCGTTGCTTTTCAACAGGCTTCGACTCCGCGTCGGGAGCAGCCACCGTCACCTCAATCGTTGCAGCCTCGGTCGGCGCCGGTTCAGCCGGTTCAGCCGGTTCAGCCGATGAAGTTGGCGCGGCTCTCCCTGGCCAGTCTCTCGATGTTGGCATAGCGCTTCGGGTAATGGCGCTTCATCAGCTCCGCCACCCGGTTCAGATCCAGCACGCCGGAGTGCACGACGATGTATCGGCCGGCACGACGGTCGTAGCTGATAATCACGCCATCGTGTTTGCAAAGCCGGCTTTTCACATAGTGGAACGTGCGTTCACTGCAATCAGTGGCGGTGCTGAACACTTTGGGGTCATCGGTATGGACCATATGCAGCGCCAGCAGCACCAGGTACTTTCGGTGTGGACTCTTGGCGGGTACGGATTCGAGTTCATCTGTCGGCGCGTCATCCTGGACATTGTCCAGGGAGACATTCCCAGCCACGTCGTGGGTAGCTTCTCGGGTAGTGTCTTGGTTATTAGTAGCGCTTTCAAACGCATTGCCGAAACGGGAAGACATTCTTCACCTCACATTGGTACATCTTTTTGGCAGGGTGGCGATATGAATGCCGCCGGGAAGGTATGCACCGATCCCGGAAACACCACACGGCCCACCGTGCCGTTTGCGTCTGCCGCTGAAGCCAGGCTCCGCGGCTCCTGCCAATGCCGGATAGTGGTTCCCCTGGGTGCCCAGCAAGTGCTGGCACGGCTGCCCGGGCAGTTGGCTTCACGCAACACGTTTGCCCGGTTTGCTGCGCGGCTTGCGGCCAGGCCCATCCATAAGGAGAACCTGCCGTTACCGATCTTCTTGCTGCCCCGGAAAACACGCCAGCGGGTGAGTGAAGATTGCATGCTGTCCGAGAAGGGACAGGTCAATGCAAAACGAACTACTCGTGCCGGTGCCTGTGCAGCAGCGCTTGCCGCCAGCACAGGCCCAACCCCGTCGCCGCGTGTGCCGGAGTGCACCGGGCGTACCAATGGGCTAACAATAACGCCGCTCTCGCACAGGTCAAGGCATTTTTGGTGGGGTGACGCAACAAAATGTCGTGCCGCCAACGGAGTTGCATTGTCCTGTGCGCGGCCGGATATAACCAGCAATAGGATGGCTAGCTATGCTGCTGAGCAAGGTAAATACGCGACATCCGCGCCTGCCGCTGCCTGAGCAGGAACTGCGGGATGCAGTGCGACAGGGCAAGGTCTCTGATATCGTTTTGCGCGGTGTAACGCCCGCAGGGTTCATCGTTGAAGGCATTTACCAACCCGAAGGTGGGTTGCCAGTACCTGCGGTGATGGTCACCCGTGCAGGTACGGAAAAGACCATAAAATGCCCGGACCGCGCGCTGGCCTGCCTGCGACGTCTGGGCGTCGAGGAGTTCGTGGTTGACGTCAGCCGCTGGGACCCCGGGGCAGCGTTCAATCCCACTCGTGAGTCCTACCTATCACGTCGCCGTCGACAGCACTATGAAGCCACCCAGGAACGGATTGAGACCTTGTTGAGCCTTAGCCCTGCGGATGCCGGGCTGTCGGCCCTTGGCGGCAGCGCCCAGCACAAGCTGCAGAGGCTTACTACCGCCCTGGTGGGCAACCCGGCGGATGAATATGATCTCCGGGCGCTGGCCCTGTGCTGGTGCGATGTCTACATCTCCCGCTTTCCCATCCCGGAACACGCCGAGAAGGCCCTGCTGCGCTATGCCCTCGGCGCCGGGATCGAGGCACAGGAACTGGCTGAACAATTGAGCGAGTACTGTAGCGAGGAATTCAAGCGGCGGTGCAAGAACCAGTACCTGTCTTCACTGGACCTTGGTGAAGCGGGCTAGGCGGGCCGCGGATACATCGTCAGCAGCCGGCGGGCCAGTCCCTCCGGCGTATCCACCACAGACGCCAACCGGGCCTGCAGGGCAGAACGCGGCATCGACGGTGCCTCGCAGGTCTCAGGATCCTGCACCCAGATGCGGGTGCCCATCTCTGCCAGGGCGGCAAGCCCCTCGCAGCCATCGCGGCCCGCGCCGCTGAGCACTATGGCGCCGTCCGGTTTGATTCCAGACAGCGACAGCAGCAGCTTGTCGATGCTCGGGGTTTCCGGGGTCGGCCAGGGATCCCGAGTGCTGTAGACCTCTCCCTGACGCCCGAAGCGCAACTGACTGCTGGCAGGTGTTATCAGCAGTTGGCCGGGATTCAACCAGTGCCGGCCCAGGGCCAGCGAACAGCGTATGTCCTGATTGGCCGCGCCGATCAGGGTAAGACTGCCTTCCTGGCGGGGGTCGATGTGTTGGGCGTAGACAAAGGCAATACGCGGCACGTGGCTGAAACGTCGCAGGAATTGCTTTACCGCACCGAATGCGCCGGTAGAGCCGGATAGCACCCATACCGCTTCCACATCGGCAAACCGGCCCGGCTCCGACTGCGTCCTGGCCGCGTCGGCATGGCGGATATCGGCGGTCCAGCGGTCAAGTGTGCCGATGATGCGGTCACACCAGCCCCGGTAAGCCTTGATGTCGGATGGGTTGGGGCGGTTGCTCAGCGCCACCAGGCGCGGTTCCAGCCATAGGGTGGCCTCAGCTATGGCATTGCTGTTTTCGCAATCGACCACCCAGGCATCCACTGGCTGCAGGGAATCCGGGGCCAGGTGTTCCGGCGATACCCGCAGTATCCGGTAACCGGCTCGTAGAATATCCCCTGCCAGCACGGGCGAGGTGTGGTCGCAAATGAGCCCAATCAGGGGGTCATTCTGCATGGAATCAACCGCTGTTTGCTCTGTGCTAGCAGACCAGCGTCAAGTGTCCGACGCAACGCATTTCTTGCAAAAATGACGGAAAATCCCGGTTTCCGGACGCAGGGTGGAACAAGTTCATGAATTAGGTGACTCTGGCTCCTAATACCCAGGCTTTCCGTGTATATTCCGGGCATGTCCCACGAACAGGTGTCCTGACTCCATGGCGCGCCCCGTCGATCTGGCCTGCTTCAGCGCCCACTATCTGGCGCTGCTTCGGCGTTTTCCGAACCAGATGCAGTCCAACGCCGCCCTGGTCATGGCAGCCCCGGACGCCCCTGGCGTGCTGGTTTTCGCCGCCAGTCACAACCACCATTACCTCATGTTCCACGACCCCGATGGTTTTAGTGAGGGCGTCTACGAGTTTGGCCTGCCGGTGGAGTTTTTCGAGGCGGTAGGGCCGCGGCATATGGACAACCTGGGCCGGGATGGCAGTCTGCGGCTGGCCCTGTCCAACGGTGAATACCGGCTGTATCAGGGCACTGATAACGATGCGGTGTTTGATGCGCGCGCCGACGAAGACATCGTGTTTACCTGGTCGGGCCGTATCACCCGCGCCCAGGAACAGCTTCGGGATGCCTTCGATGCCATTCTCTACCTGCACCAGTCCGGCGCCAGCGTGCCGGTCAAGCAGGCGCTGAGTGCTACTTATTTCTCTGAGGTTAACTTCATCCGCACCCAGTTAACCCGCCGTGGTCCCGTCCTGGTGGGTCATCGCTGGGTGCGACTGCCCGACGACAGTGTGCGCTGCCTGAGCCAATTCACGATAGGCAAGGGCGACGATGCTCGCGTAGAAGCGGTTCTCTGTGTTGATGCGGACATGGCGCTGGGCTGAAGCTACCCACTTCACAGTCCTGGCGCCGCTTTCCCTGAAATTGTGAATCGCGTCAAACTTCGGCCCGCTGGACGTAGACTTGCCGAAGGCCCCCACCTAATGTCCTCGCAAACAATAGCGACAAGGCATGCTACGTGCGAGGCTATAACGAACGCGAACTCAAGCAACTCGTTGTCAGCGAGGAAGTGAGCCACCCGAGAGTAGATTCGGATGGCTCGGGCTACCAGCTGCGTTTTGACCTGGGCGCTCGATTGCGGGATGCGCGGCAGCGGGATGAAGCCGACGGGACGCTGACGACCTTTCGCGGTCAGCCCAAGCGGTTCCGAAGCCACCGCACCCTAATCCAGAATATGAAGAAGCTGGGCATTGCCCGGTGGCACTGTCGGCTGGATGATAGCGAGGGCTGATCAGCCCATGCTTTTCTCGCCGGACTCCACGCTCTGGTAAATCAATGTGTTGATCGTCATGGGGCCGACGCCACCGGGGACCGGGGTATAGGCAGCCACGCGGTCGGTGATGGCCGCCAGCTCGACATCACCCACGCCGCCAGGATGATAGCCGGCATCCACGACCACCGCGCCATCCTTGATCCACTCGCCGCGAATAAACTCCGGCTTGCCCACCGCACCAACCAGGATATCGGCCTGCTTGATCAGCGCCGGCAGGTCCCGGGTCCGTGAGTGGCAGATGGTCACTGTCGCGTTCTCATTGAGCAGCATCATGGCCATGGGCTTGCCAAGAATCGGCGAGCGGCCGACAACTACCGCATGCTTGCCTTCCAGCTCAATGTCATAGGCTTTTAGTGTGCGCATGATGCCCTGGGGGGTCGCGCAGCCGTAGGCGGGCTCGCCCATCGCCATGCGGCCGAAACCCAGGCAAGTGACGCCGTCTACGTCCTTGGCAAGGTCTATTGCATCGAAGCAGGCGCGTTCATCAATCTGGGGTGGGGTGGGGTGCTGCAACAGGATGCCGTGCACGTCCGGGTTGGCATT
This sequence comes from Halieaceae bacterium, assembly GCA_028282105.1. Classification (GTDB taxonomy): domain Bacteria; phylum Pseudomonadota; class Gammaproteobacteria; order Pseudomonadales; family Halieaceae; genus JANQIO01. The sequence continues at coordinate 11,401 of JANQIO010000168.1, forward strand.
GAGCTCGTCAATTTTCTCCAGCAACTGCTCGGTTGAGGTATCTGCTGGCAGCTCTATGGCCAGAGATTCCATGCCAACACGGCGGCAGGCGTTGCCTTTCATCCTCACGTAGGTCGCTGAGGCGGGGTCATCGCCTACCAGGATGGTGGCGAGGATCGGGGTTTTGCCCCCGGACTTCTCCTTGAGGCGCGCAACGCGCTCCTGTAATTCCGCTTCGCTCTTGGCGGCCAGCGCTTTTCCATCGAGGACCAGTGCGGTCATTATCGGGGGGCTCCTGAGGATGCAATAGAAAGCGGCGGATTATCGCACGCCGCTACGGCACACAAAAGCCGGCAAGCCCCGTTCCAATTGACGGCCCCTGGGGCGGCGGGTATGATTCGCGCTCCTGAAAAGCAGGGTAGTTTCGGGGAATCGGGGTATAGCGCAGTCTGGTAGCGCGCCTGCTTTGGGAGCAGGATGTCGGGGGTTCGAATCCCTCTACCCTGCTTTTCAGGAGCGCGAATCATACCCGCCGCCCCAGGGGCCGTCAATTGGA
>JANQIO010000169.1 GCA_028282105.1 Halieaceae bacterium
TGGCTTTACTGCTGAAGAAAACAACCTGCCCGTCAATACCTTTTCGGGCGGATGGCGCATGCGCCTCAATCTGGCCCAGGCCCTGATGACCCGCTCGGACCTGCTGCTGCTCGACGAGCCCACCAACCACCTGGACCTGGATGCCACCCTGTGGCTGGAGCAGTGGCTCAAGGCCTACCCGGGCACGCTGATCCTGATATCTCACGACCGCGAGTTTATTGATGCTACCTGCCAGCAGGTGCTGCATGTTGAGCAGCGACGGGTTAACGCCTACCGCGGCAACTACTCGGCCTTTGAACAGCAGCGCGCCGAGCGGCTCGCCAACCAGCAGGCCGGTTATGAAAAGCAACAGCGCCGGGTCGCTGAGATCGATGCCTTCGTCAGGCGTTTCCGCTACAAAGCCAGCAAGGCGCGCCAGGCCCAAAGCCGACTCAAGGAACTGGAGCGCATGCAGACTATCGCGCCGGCCCACGTCGACTCGCCCTTCAGCTTCTCATTCCCGGCGCCGGATCGGCCCAGCGATCCCATCCTCGGTCTGTCGGAAGCCACGCTGGGCTATCAACAGCCGGTGCTGGATGCGGTGGAAGTCACCCTGCGGCCCGGCAGCCGCATAGGGTTGCTGGGCCGCAACGGCGCCGGCAAGTCCACCCTGCTGAAAAGCATCACCGGCGAACTGCCGCTGTTGGCCGGCCGGCGCAACGAAGGCGCCCACTGCGCGGTGGGCTATTTCGACCAACACCAGTTGGAAGCACTGGATCTCGATGCCAGTGCCTTTACCCACCTGCACCGGCTGCGCCCGGAAGCCCGTGAGCAGGAGGTGCTGGACTTCCTCGGTGGTTTCAACTTCCGCGGCGATGACGCCACCACGGCGATCGCGCCCTTCTCCGGCGGCGAAAAAACCCGTCTGGCCCTGGCCATGGTGGTCTGGCAGAAACCCAACCTGCTGATCATGGACGAGCCCACCAACCACCTCGATATGGAAATGCGTCACGCCCTGACGGTCGCCCTGCAGGGCTACGAAGGCGCAATGGTGCTGGTCACCCATGATCGCCACCTGCTGCGCAATACCGTAGATGAGCTGCTGCTGGTGCACGATGGCGGCGTCAGCGCCTATCAGGAGGATGTCAGCAGCTATGAGCAGTGGGTGCTGAAACAACAGGATCACGCCCAGCCCACCCCGGCAGGCGACAGCGAACGCGGTGGACGCAAGGCCCAGCGCCAGGCCGCGGCGCGCCAGCGAGAGCGGCTGCGACCGCTCAAGCAACGCATCAACAGCACCGAAGCGGCCATGGAGAAAGCGGATGCGGAGCTGGAGGGCCTCAACACCCGGCTGGCAGATACCGGACTCTATGACAGCGCCCGCAAGCCGGAGCTGGATGAGCTGCTCAGGGAGCAGGGTCGCCTGCGCCAGCACTCAGAGCAGCTCGAAGCCACCTGGCTGCAGCTACAGCAGGAACTGGAACAGCTTGAAGCGGAGCTGGCTGCAGACGCCTGATTGCGTCGACCGGCTCACAGTTCTGGCCCAGGGCCACGCAAAACCCCCATCTGTGTCACGGAACTGTAAGAAATAGGGGCGTAGCATGGCCTGTGGAAGAGTGGCGCCAGACAAAACCCATGTCGACACAGGGCACAAAAGAAGAGCTGCTGGCCATTATCGAGGGCACCGCCCTGACCAGCGTTTACCAGCCGGTGGTGAATATCCAGCACCAGCGGCTGTATGGCTATGAGGCACTGACCCGGGGCCCGGCCAACAGCACACTACACAACCCCCTGACACTGTTTGACGCCGCCAATCGCTACGAGCTGATGGGCGAACTGGAATTTGCCTGCTCGCGGGTGGCCTGTGAGACCTTCGCCCACTTCAGAAGCAACGGCCGCCTGTTCCTGAACATCTCACCACTGAGCCTGCTGGAGCGCCATTACCGGCTCGGCATGCTGACCCAGGTGCTGGACCACGCCCGGCTATCTCCGGAGAACGTGGTGATCGAGCTGTCCGAGCAGTACCCCATGGACGACTACGACGCGCTGCGCAAGGCCACGGACCAGTGTCGCGCGGAGGGCTTCTCGATTGCCATAGACGACCTCGGCGCCGGTTACGCCGGTCTGCGCACCTGGTCCGAGCTGCGCCCCCAGTTCGTGAAGATCGACCGCCACTTCGTCGAGAACATTCACAACGACCAGGTAAAGAAGGAGTTTGTGCGCTCCATTGTGGAGATCGCCGCGGAGCTGGATTGCCAGGTGATCGCCGAGGGTATCGAGACGCCGGAAGACCTGCACACCGTGCAGGACATGGGTATCCCCTACGGCCAGGGCTTCCTGCTGGGCCGGCCGGAGGCCCGCCCGGAACAGGACATGGTGGTGCTGAGTCGCATCCGCAGTCCCGAGAACACAGCACGGCAACGCCATCGCTCGGCCATGCGCGCCCGGGAAATGGCCAGCAACCCCCGCACCGCAACGCCCGACAGCAGTGTGGAGGAAGTCTGCGACATCTTCCATAACAACCGCAGCATGACCTGCCTGCCAATACTCAGTGGCACCCGGCCGGTGGGTCTGGTGGATCGGCACGATATTCTCGAGCTGCTGTCGCAGCAGTACGCGCGTTCGCTGCACGGCCGCAAGCCCATCAGCCACTTCATGAACACGCGGCCCATCGTCGTGGACGTGGACACACGACTGGAAGATATCAGCCGACAGCTCACCACCGACCCGGCCGGGCGCCTGAGCCAGGACTTCCTGGTCACCCACGGTGGCGACTATTTCGGGGTTGGCAGCACCGCGACCCTGCTGCGGCGGATTACCGAGCAGCAGATCCGCAACGCCCGCTACGCCAACCCGCTGACCCTGTTGCCAGGCAATGTGCCGCTGCACGAGCAGATCGAATCACTGCTGGAGGAAGGCGATAGTTTCCGTATCGCCTACTTCGACGTCAACCACTTCAAACCCTACAACGACCACTACGGCTACAGCTGGGGCGACGACGTCATTATTGCCCTGTCGCAGATCCTCATCGAAGAGGCACACCCGGAGCGGGACTTCGTGGGCCATGTCGGCGGTGATGATTTTGTCGCCATCATGCAGTCGGAAGACTGGGAGGCGCGCTGCCACCGCGTGCTGAAGAAATTCGACGTCGCCTGCGCGGCGTTCTATACCCCGGAGGACTTCGACAAAGGCGGAATCTGGAACCTGGACCGCTCCGGTGAGCGGCAGTTTTTCAAGCTGCTAAGCCTGTCCTGCGGGGTCGCCCACCCCGACCCGGTCTATTGCCGGTCGCTGCACGAGGTGTCCGCGCTGGCGGTGGACGCCAAAACCCAGGCCAAGCGCCAGGGTGGCAGTGCGGTATTCATCTCTCGCCGGCGGCGGCCACCGGAGCAGCCGCTGGAAGACCAGGCCATGGCGCGCTAGCCGCTGGCATCTAGCCTGCAGCCACCAGCCGCAGCTTGGCGGCTCGCGACAGCTTCCTGATTTCCGCCTCCCGCGACTGGGCGGCGGCCCGGTCGTCCGCGGGCTCAGACCAGGCCAGTTCCACCGGCCGGCGGCCGCGGGTATAGCGGGCGCCGCCCGCCAGCTCGCCATTGTGTTGCCGCAGACGCCGCTCCAGGTTGCGGGCAATGCCGGTGTAGAAACTGCCGTCACGGCAGCGCAGCAGGTAGACGTACCAGTCAGCCACCAGCGGGCAGGCGCTCAGCAGCAGCCGCTGCCACCGGGTTTGACTGCCACCACGGTAGCGGAGTGAAAATTGATGCCCTCGACCGTCTGCCAGGGCTCGGCGTCGAAACTGTCATAGCTGACGTTCGCAAAGCCCGCCGCCGAAAAGGCATCCAGGAAAGCCTGTTGCTGGTAAGCGCCGGAGATGCAGCCGCTCCACAGCTCCGCGTCCTGCTTGAGGCGCTCGGGCACCTCGGCATCGCTGACGATGTCGGAAATCGCCACCCGGCCGCCCGGCTTCAACACCGAGTGCACACCGTCGATTAGCCGCTGGCGATCTCTCTCTGCCACCAGGTTTAGCACACAGTTGGAAATGACCAGGCTGGCGCTATTGGCCGCGACCAGGTCGCCGACGTCCTGGATGTAGCCTTTGCGAAACTCCACCACGCTGTAGCCGAGTTTTTCCGCCATCTGGGTGCGATAGCGCTCCGCCAGGGCCAGCATGTCGTCCGTCATATCGATGCCGATCACGCGGCCATCGGCGCCGACAATCTGGGCGGCGATGTAGCAGATCTTGCCGCCGCCGCTGCCGAGGTCGACAACGGTATCGCCCTTGCGCGCATAGCGCGAGGGGTCACCACAGCCGTAGTCCTTCTCGATAATTTCCGCCGGCAGTAATTCCAGCATCTCCGGCCGGTACTGCACCGGGCAGCAGAGACTCTCCTGGCGCTGGCTGGCGCCTTGCGCGTAGCGTTCCTGAACAATCGATTCAACCGTCATCTGGCTTCCTTCAATACCACAGAGAATTCACTTACTGGCTGGCCGCCCCGCGGCGCCAGTTGTGTAGCTTTTCGACCCAGTTGAGCAGGCCCTCGGGCTTGCGCGCCTTGCGCCACTCGCCGGCCACAAACTTGTTGCTCTCCGACAGGGTCGGATAAACATGGATGGTGCCGAGAATCTTGTTAAGCCCAATGCCATGCTTCATGGCCAGCACGTACTCGGCCAGTAGCTCGGCGGCGTGGTAGCCGACGATAGTGACACCGAGGATGCGGTCCTTGCCTGGCTCGGTCAGCACCTTGATAAAGCCGTGAGCTTCGCTGTCGGCAATCGCCCGATCGAGGTCGTCGATATCATAGCGGGTGACCTCGTAGTCGATGTGCTGCTCCTTTGCCTCCAACTCGTTCAGGCCCACCCGCGCCACCTCCGGATCGGTGAAGGTGGTCCAGGGCACCACCGAGTAATCGACCCGGAACTTGCGGGCAAAGCCGAACAGGGAATTCACCGCGGTGTACCAGGCCTGGTGGCTGGCCATGTGGGTGAACTGGTAGGGCCCGACAATATCGCCACAGGCCAGTACCGTCGGCACACTGGTGCGCAGGTAGTCGTCCACCACCAGGGTGCCATTGGGATTGGTTTCAATGCCGAGCTCTTCCAGGCCGAGGCCTTCGTTGTTGGCCTTGCGGCCAACCGCCACTAGCACCCGGTCAAACTCCAGCGTTCTGGACTCCCCGGCGCAGTCGAAATCGGCAAGCTTGCGGTCGTCTTCCCGGCGGAAACCAACAGCGCGGTGGCCCGTCAACACCTCGATGCCTGAATTGCGGAATACCTCGGTGACGTGGGCCGCCACTTCGGCGTCTTCCCGGGGCATGATCTGCGGCGCCATGTCTACCAGGGTGACCTGGCTGCCCAGGCGTGAAAAGGCCTGCGCCAGCTCACAGCCAATCGGTCCCGCGCCCATCACCAGCAGGCGCCGCGGCAGATCGCGCAAATCCCACAGGCTGTCAGACGTCAGGTAGTCCTGTTCATCCAGACCCGGCACCGGCGGCACAAAGGGCCGCGCTCCGGAGGCAATCACAATATTGCGGGCGCTGCGGCGCTGGCCATCGATCTCTACTTCCCAGGGCGACACCAGCTTCGCCTCGCCGCTGATGCAGTTCACCCCCAGCGAGGTGAAGCGCTCTACCGAGTCGTGGGGCTCGATTTTGGCAATCACCGACTGCACCCGCTCCATCACGGCGGGGAAATCTACCCGGGCCTCCACCGCGCCCAGGCCAAACTCCGGCGCGCGCCGCAGGTACTCGGCAATCCGACCGGAGCGGATCAGTGCCTTGCTCGGCACGCAGCCGGTGTTCAGGCAGTCGCCACCCATTTTGTGTCGTTCCACCAGGCTGACTTTGGCGCGCACGGTGGCGGCGATCAGCGCGGCCACCAGGCCGGCGGAGCCGGCGCCAATCACCAGCATGTTGTCGTCAAAATGGCGCGGTTTCGTATAGCGCCCCAGGGCCTTGCGGGATTTGATGGCGCCGAGCAACCAGCGCGCCAGTAGCGGAAACACTGCCAGCAAGGCAAAAGACAGCAGCAGGTCCAGCGATAGAATGCCTCCCAAACCCTCGAGCTGGCCCAACTGGGTGCCAGCGTTCACATACACCGCCGTACCCGCCAGCATGCCGACCTGGCTGACCCAGTAGAAACGCCATAGAGAAATGGGCAGCACACCCATCACCAGGTTGATGACGAAGAAGGGGAACAGCGGCACCAGCCGCAGACCGAACAGGTAGAAGGCGCCGTCGCGCTCGAAGCCCGCATTTACGGATCGGAACTGGCGCTTGAAGCGATTCTGCACCCAGTCGCGCAGCAGCACCCGGGACACGAGGCAGGCCAGGGTCGCGCCCACGCTGGATGCAAAAGACACCAGCAGCAGGCCATACCAGAAACCAAACAGGGCGCCGCCGGCCAGGGTCATGACCGCGGCGCCCGGCAATGACAGGCCAGTGACCAGCACATAGAGAAGGAAATAGATGGCGCCGGTGCTCCAGGGGTGCTCGGCGTAATAGGCCCGGAAATCGCCCATGCGCGCCTTGATTTCCTCGAAGCGCAGGTAACTGCCCAGGTCAAAGCTGACCCAGAGCGCGATGGCCGCGCCAAGTGCTACCAGTACCGCGATCTGCTTCCTGTTCATACTGTCTATGCCTTTTCTTCCTGTGAGGCCCTGCCGCACCCGGCCTTGTTAGTTGCGGTTTCCGGGCAATGGTTCCACGGCGAAGCGGCCAGCTTATACCAATTGCCGCTATCGGGATGCCGAAAGGTGCTAAGTGCGCGGGTGGCGATTCCTTGTACAGCGTCGCCCCGGTGGTATGATTGCGCGCTTACTGATTCCAGAAACATTCACGGAGACACCCATGAGTGAACACATTGTTCATGTAAGCGACGCCACCTTCGACGCGGAAGTCCTGAGCTCGGATATCCCGGTGCTGGTGGATTTCTGGGCCGAGTGGTGTGGCCCCTGCAAAATGATCGCCCCGGTTCTGAACGAGATCGCCGATGAGTACGCCGGCAAGATCAAGGTCTGCAAGGTCGATGTGGACTCCAATCCGGAGGTGCCGCCGAAGTTTGGCATTCGCGGCATTCCCACGCTGATCATCTTCAAGGGCGGCAACGCCGAAGCCACCAAGGTGGGCGCCCTGTCAAAGACGCAGCTGACCGAATTCGTCGAAGCGTCGGTCTGATCAGCCGGGCTGGCGGGCGCTCGCGAAGACGACGCAAGTCTTTGTGAGCGCCGCATTTTTTTGCTGAGGGGGGTATAGACGCCCCCCGATGGCCGTGCTACATTTCAACGCGTCCTGCACCCCGCAGGGCACTATAACAAGCAAAAACTCCCTTAGCGTCGACGGCGCAACTCTCTGACCTGGCAAATCGGCCCGGTCGTCGGTAGAGCGGAAGCATTCTGGCAAATCACCCGTGGGAAGGGTCGCCCGGTGCCCGTCGTGCGAACGCAAAACAACAAGCGTCTGCGGCGTGCGCGCCTACTTTCCTCCGCATCGGACGTCATCGGACCTTTTCCATCCCTACAAATCAGACCAAGAACTCTATGAATCTGACTGACCTCAAAACCAAATCCACCCAGGAACTGATCGACATCGCCTCGGAGATCGGCCTGGATAACATCGCCCGTTCTCGCAAGCAGGACATTATCTTCTCTATCCTCAAACGCCACGCAAAGAGCGGCGAGGACATCTACGGCGATGGCGTACTGGAAATCCTGCAGGACGGCTTTGGCTTCCTGCGTTCGGCGGAGGGTTCCTACCTGGCCGGCCCGGATGACATCTATGTATCACCCAGCCAGATTCGACGCTTCAACCTGCGCACCGGCGACTCCATCAATGGCAAGATTCGCCCGCCCAAGGACAGCGAGCGCTACTTCGCGCTGCTGAAAGTCGGCGAGGTCAACTTCACCAAGCCGGAAGACTCCAAGCACAAGATCCTGTTTGAGAACCTCACGCCGCTGTTCCCCAACGAGCGCCTGCAACTGGAGAAGGGCAACGGCTCCACCGAAGACCTGACCGGGCGCATCATCGACCTGGTGGCACCCATCGGCAAGGGCCAGCGCGGCCTGCTGGTGGCGCCGCCCAAGGCCGGTAAGACCATCATGATGCAGAACATCGCCCAGGCGATTATCAGCAACAACCCGGAGTGCTATGTGATCGTGCTGCTGATCGACGAGCGCCCGGAAGAAGTGACCGAGATGCAGCGCTCGGTGGGCGCCCAGGGCGCCGAAGTCGTGGCCTCTACTTTCGACGAACCGCCGGCCCGCCACGTGCAGGTGGCCGACATGGTGATCGAGAAGGCCAAGCGCCTGGTAGAACACAAGCGCGACGTGGTGATCCTGCTGGACTCCATCACCCGCCTGGCGCGCGCCTACAACACCGTGGTGCCCTCCTCTGGCAAGGTATTGACCGGTGGTGTCGACGCCCACGCCCTGGAGCGTCCCAAGCGTTTCTTCGGCGCGGCCCGTAACATCGAGGAAGGCGGCAGCCTCAGTATCATCGCCACTGCCCTGATCGACACCGGCTCCAAGATGGACGAGGTGATCTACGAGGAATTCAAGGGCACCGGCAACATGGAGCTGCACCTGGACCGCAAGGTGGCAGAGAAGCGCGTCTACCCGGCCATCAATATTCGCCGCTCCGGCACCCGCCGCGAAGACCTTCTCACCAGCGAGGAAGAGCTGCAGCGCATGTGGATTCTGCGCAAGCTGCTGCACGGCATGGAAGACCTGCCCGCTATCGAGTTCCTCACGGACAAGCTCAAGGACACCAAGACCAACGAGGAGTTCTTCCTCTCCATGAAGCGCAAGTAATGGCGCGCTGAGCGAAGGCTGCGCCCCATGAAATACGCTGACCTGCGCGGCTTTATCGACTTTCTCGAAGCCCGCGGCGAGCTCAAGCGCGTCACTGCCGAAGTCGACCCGAATCTCGAGATGACCGAGATCTGCGACCGCACCTTGCGGGCGCGGGGTCCGGCGCTGTTGTTTGAAAACCCCAGGGGCTTCAACACCCCGGTACTGGGCAACCTGTTCGGTACCGAGGAACGGGTCGCCCTGGGCATGGGCCAGGAAAACCTGGCGGCGCTACGCGAGCTGGGCGAGCTGCTGGCCTACCTGCGGCAGCCAGACCCACCCAAGGGCCTGAAAGACGCCTGGGAGAAAATGCCCCTGCTCAAGCAGGTGCTGAACATGGCGCCGAAAGTGGTGCGCAGTGCGCCCTGCCAGCAGAACGTCGTCCAGGGCGATGCCGTAGACCTCAACACTATCCCGATACAGACCTGCTGGCCCGGCGATGCCGGACCGCTGGTGACCTGGCCCCTGGTAATTACCCGCGGCCCGGACAAGGAACGCCAGAACCTCGGCATCTACCGGATGCAGTTGATCGGTCGCAACAAGCTGATCATGCGCTGGCTGAGCCATCGCGGTGGCGCCCTGGACTACCGGGACTGGCAGCTGAAAAACCCCGGCCAACGCTATCCGGTGGCGCTGGCCCTGGGGGCAGACCCCGCTACTACCCTCGGCGCCGTCACCCCGGTACCCGACAGCCTGTCGGAGTATGCCTTCGCCGGTCTGCTGCGCGGCAGCAAGACCGAGGTGACGGGCTGTCACAGCGAGCTCTGCAAACAGCACGGTCTGCAGGTGCCGGCCACTTCCGAGTACATCCTCGAGGGCTACCTGGAACCCGGCGAGATGGCCGACGAGGGGCCCTTCGGCGACCACACCGGCTATTACAACGAAGTGGAGTCCTTCCCGGTTTTCACGGTCGACACCATTACCCACCGGGACAACCCCATCTATCACAGCACCTATACCGGCCGCCCGCCCGATGAGCCCTCGGTGCTGGGTGCCGCGCTCAACGAAGTGCTGATACCGCTGCTGAAAAAGCAGTTTCCTGAGATCGTCGATTTCTACCTGCCACCGGAGGGCTGTTCCTACCGGCTGGCGGTCATCACCATGCGCAAGGAATACCCGGGCCACGCCAAGCGGGTCATGTTCGGGGCCTGGAGTTTCCTGCGCCAGTTCATGTACACCAAGTTCATCATCGTCACCGACGAGGATGTGAACGCCCGCGACTGGCAGGATGTGATCTGGGCGATCACCACCCGCATGGACCCGCAGCGGGACACGGTGATGATCGACAACACGCCCATCGACTACCTGGATTTCGCCTCGCCGGTGTCTGGCCTGGGCTCGAAGATCGGCATGGATGCCACCAACAAGTGGCCCGGCGAAACCGATCGTGAGTGGGGCCGCCCCATCGTCCGCGACCCGGACGTGAAAGCCAGGGTTGACGCTATCTGGGACGAGCTGGGCATTTAACCCCTGGTCCATCAATTCGCTATATACTAGCCGCCGTTCAATCCGGAGCGACTCATGCGCCGCATCAGCACCTATATCGTCCTGTTCCTGACGCTTATTCTGGTGGTCTACCTGGCCTTCCTGGACAGCCTGGCAAAGCCGGTGTTCGAACGGCTGGCCACGGAGCAGTACGGCGCGGAAGTCAGCATCGAGCGGCTCAGCCTCAAGCCCTTTGCCGGCAAGGCCACCCTCTACGACCTGCAGGTAGCTGACCGCCGCGATGCCATGCGCAACCTGGTGCAGGCCGATCGCGTGTACGTGGACCTCGACATTATCCGCCTCGCGGAAAACGTGGTGGATGTTTCCGATATGGAAGTTGACGGCCTGCTGGCCTTCGCCCCCCGTGAGACGCCGGCAACGATACTGCGCCCATTGGTGGAGGAAGGCAGCGCACTCGATCAGGTGGGCCTGCCCAACTTTGAACTACCGGACATCGACCGCCTGCTGGACGAGCAGCGCGACGCCCTGGTGGGCGAAGTACAGGTGCTGGAACAGACCTTCGAAACCACCCAGGACAAGTGGCAGCAGAACATCGACTCGATTCCCGACGAGGACGACATCAAGGCCTGGAAGAACCGTATTCGCGGTCTCAAGAATACCGACAAGCCCCTGCAGGCGCTGAAAGCCGCCACCGAGATCAAGGCCGTGATTGCCGAGGTCAATGGCGAACTGCAGCGGCTACAGAACCTGCAGCAGGAATTTCGCGGTGATATGCAGATGCTGCGTGAGCAGGTGGAACTGGCCGGCGAGTTGCCCGAAAAATACACCAACCGCGTGGTCAATTCCCTGGGCCTGTCCAGTGAACAGGTAGCCCAACTTGGCCAGCAGGTGCTGCGCGGCGACCTTGATGGCCTGCTGCAGCAGGTGCTGGCGCCCCTGGCGTTCAACGACAGCGGTGAAGCCGCCACCCAGGAAGACGCCCTGCCCATCTTCGTACGCCGCGCCGCCGTGAACGGCAGCCTGCTGCCATCGGCTGCCGGGCTCTCGGTAAACGGCGAACTGAAGGATTTCGCCTGGCCACTGGAGAACGCCGACCAGATCGCCACCCTGCTGCTGGAGGGCTCCAGCATCGACGGCGGTCAGCTGGCCATCAACGCCAGCGTGGACCACCGGGGCGAACCCAGTGACAGCGTGGCAATCAATATTGACGACCTGCCGCTGAAAGACATGAACCTGGCCGGCACCGACACCCTGGCAGTCACCCTGCTGCAGACCCTGGCCAGTGTCAGCGGTGAGCTGAGCGTGCAAGACGGCCAACTGAGCGGTGGTTTCACCAACCGTTTCTCTGAAACCCAGTTCGACACACGCCTGCTGGACGGTGCCGGCCGGGCCGCGGAGCTGCTATCCACGGTGCTGGCATCCACCACCGACTTCATGATGCAGCTCGGCTTTTCGGGCACCTTGACCAATCCCCAGGTCAGCCTGGCCTCGGACATGGACCAGTTGTTCCAGGCCACCCTGGAAGGCGCTATTCGCCAGGGTGTCACCGAGTTCACCAACGAACTGCAGCTTAAGATGAGCGACCAGATCGGCCCACAGATTGCCGGCGCCCGCGAGCAGTTCGGCGCCCTGGAGGCCCTGCAGGGTGACCTGGGCGAGAAGCTGGCCGAACTGAACGCACTGGCCGGACAACGCTAGACACATTCCAGACGCCCCCGGTTCGGTCTCTGGCACCCGGCAGGAGGCTGTGTTTCACTAGCGACCATGCGTTGGCAATAACAAGGAGTGTGGGATGTTTAAGCGAACCCTACTGGTGTGCAGCCTGTTGGCCAGTACCACCGCAGTAGCTGAGGAAGTGCTCAACTTCAACGCCAGCAAACGTTCCTGCGTGGCCCATTCCAACAGCACCTGGGGCTATTACGGGCAGCTTTCCCAGCCACAGTCCGACGCGCGCCAGAGTATCCTGCTACCCAATGACTGGGGGTTGAGCTTTGCCGCCTGCGGTCGCTCCACTGCACCACTGCACCGCCAGTCGCCTATCGAGCTACCGGCCGTGGAGGCGCTTCCAGCCGGCGAGCAAGAAGGCATCGACTTTGGCGGCAGTGCAATCGCCCAGGTGATCGTCGAGCACAACTGCCACACCGTGCAGTCGACGCTGACCGACGATTCAGTGCGCACCATGGCGCTGGCGGGGCAGGAGTACCGGCTGCTGCAGTTCCACATCCACACGCCCAGCGAACATGTGATTGACGGTGGCAATGCCGGCACCAGCAATTACCCGGCAGAGATTCACTTCGTGCACGCCGCCGTAAACGATGACGGCAGCATCGACGGTAGCCGGCTTGCGGTCGTGGGCCTGTTTGTTGACGTTGCGCCGAAAGCGCCGCTGCCCAAGATCGATGAGTTCTTCAGCAACATGGCACGAGACTACCAGGGTGTGGCCACCACGCCGGGCCAGCCCATCACTGTAAACCTCAACCAGTTGACCCGGGGTGGCAACAAATACTGGCGCTACCAGGGCTCCCTGACCACGCCACCCTGTTCCGAAACCGTCGAGTGGCTGGTGATCGAGGAGCCACTGGTGGTTTCAAAGGCGACCTACGATGCGATACAGGCGGCCAAGCTGGACGTCGGCATCGCCAATGCCCGACCACCTGCGCTACCCACGGCTGAACACAAGCTGCGATTTGGGCTCCGCTAGCATCGCTCATAATCGTTACCCATGACCTCACTCATTCGCCACCACATCTACGCCGAGACCATTGAACAGTACTGGGAGGTCCTGGCCAAAAACGGATGGGAGGGCAGCGTTTGCCAAACTGCCCCGGGGCAGCTAGCTGTTGAGTTCAGCATGCTGCAGGCAGGCGGCTTTTCGGCCTTCAAGACGCAGCTTGGAACGGCTTCCGCGCGCGAGATGCAGGCCCCTGGTGAAGGGCTAACCCTGGGGCTGGTCATCCCCGGCAGTAACAGCAACCGCTGGTGTCAGCACCAGCACGACAGCGCGGTCTTGCTGAAAATGCCACAGACGGATTTCACCGCGTCGAACAAACAGGGCATTGAAGGCTACCAGTTCCACTTTAGGCCTGAATTACTCGAACGCCTGCAGCGACTGCTGGATATCCCGCGGCTGCCCGCTGCAAATTCTGCGCTGCTGTCCGAGATCGACAGGCGTCGCTGCTCGGCCCTCATGGGCGTCGCAGGTAAGCTCTGGGAAGTAGGCCAGGGCCTGCAGGCGCTGGAATTGGCAGAGACACTGCTCGCTGAAATACTCCAGGAGTTTGCCGGGCAGACCGTGGTGGCAGCGCGCACAGATCCAGTCCGACGGCAGCGCATTTACCGACAGGCCCGCGAGTACATGCACACTTACATGACCGATGACTTTTCGCTGGCTGAGCTCTGTGAATACCTGGGATGTAGCCGGCGCTCACTTACGCATGCCTTTTCGGAAAACCTCGGCATTCCACCAAAGCAGTACCTCAAAATGCTGCGTCTGAACGGTGTTCGCGCCTTGCTCCAGAACCGGTCCGCTCCGCTCAGCAACGTGACCGATACTGCCAATATCTTTGGTTTCTGGCACATGGGCCAGTTCGCAAGAGACTACCGCGGCTGCTTCGGAGAACTGCCCTCTGAGACTCTGGCTCGCAGCCGCTAGCGCCAGCATCTTTCCTGTACAAAGCTCTGACGTAAGCTTCGAGTGAAGCGCTGGGTCGGGCTAGCGTGCCCAAAATTGATGGTGGCAAAACACGCAGCCGCTAAAATCGTGATGCGAGAGAGTTGTGGCCCACAGCACAGCGCTCCCCGCGCACATCCCATGTAAAGACGAAGGTAGCACTATGACTATCAGAAAAATCATCGGACTTATTGCAGCGCTCACCTGCAGCGTCACTGCAGTCGCGAAAGACATTGTTCATGATGCCGAGTTCTACATTTCCAAGGCGCAAAACGCTGAGCGCTGGGCTGAGGAAGACAAGGCCTTGCAGCAGAAAATCGACGCGCTGCGCAAGAAATTCGGCCAACCCCCAAACCTGATCCACGTTATGTGGGATGACACAGCCTATGGCGACGTGGGCATCCCGGCCATCCAGCGGGTTCGCGGTCTCGACACACCCACGCTCAATCAGATGGCTGCTGAGGGTATGCTGTTCACCCGCATGTACACCGAAGTTGGCTGTACGCCCAGCCGCGCCGCCTCCCTGACCGGCCGCCTGGCGGTGCGCAGTGGTATGTACAACATTGGCATGCTGCGCGAGAGCCACGGCATCAGGGCCGGTGAAGTCACCATGGCGGAAGTGCTGAGCAAAGCCGGCTATGCCACCGCCTTCCACGGCAAGTGGCATCTCGGCGACATCGAAGAGAGCTACCCGCACAAACAGGGCTTTGATGAAGCGTTTTTCACCGGCTACAACCAAATCCTCTCCATCAACAATGCCATGGCGGAGCAGGCCAATGGCTCAATCGGGCTCATGGAGGAGATTCTTCCCGAAGACCCCTACAAGATGGATGACACCTTCATCACCAAGGGCTGGGTACAGATTGCTGAGGGTACAAAAGGAGGCGAGACCTTCCAGTGGGGCGATAACACCCACGACACCTACACCAAGATCGACCCTGAGGCGCAAAATCGTACGATTGAGTTCATCGAACGCCAGGCCAAGGCGGGCAAGCCATTCTACGTCGCCCACTATCCGAATCTGACCAGCTTTATTCCGGTGCAGAAAAAATGTGCCCGCGCCCGCAGCCTGCTGCAGGACGGGCTGCAATGTAATGTTGACCCGTTCATGAAGCGCCTCAACGACAAGCTGAAGGAACTGGGCATTGCCGAGAACACCTTGATTATTGCCATGGCCGACAACGGCCCCATGGCTCACAATCCGCCTCCCGGGCTGGGTATGGCAGAGACCATATTCCGTGGGGGTAAAGGTGACTTCCTCGAAGGCGGTGTGCGCGTGGTTGCGCAGGCCTATTGGCCCGGCATGATCGAGCCCGGGCAGGTGCCCGGTGATATCATTCATGAGACTGATATCTTTACCACCTTCGCCAGGCTGGCCGGCGCCACCAGGCACATTCCCACCGACCGGGTGATCGACGGCATCGACCAGACCGCGCTGCTACTCAATGGCGACACCCATGGACGACGTGATCACGTGTTCATCTACGCAGGCCCGAATCTGGGCGCCATGGTGAAAGGCGACTACAAGCGCCACGTTATCTCCCCGGATCCGGTAGGCGAAGCCAGCGGTATCGGTGCGGCTTTCTACTTCCTGCCAGCGGACCCGCGCGAAAAGTCGCCCATGCTGGTGAACATGATTCACCTGAAGTCGCCCTTTAACCGCATGCGTCTGCGGCACGACATCTGGATCAAGAAGTATCCAAATAGCGCCGAGAAGACAGACGTGCCCTGGCGAGGCATCTCCAACGCCACACCGGAAGTCGAGGCCCTTGCGAATCCGCCATTCGGCCGCAAAGACCTGCCTTTCGATCCGTTGGAATACATCGAAAACCTGGATGAGCTACCCTTCGACCCGGACGCAGACCCTAGCCTGGGCCAGTAGCGGCTCACCTGATCACACATGAGTATTCACTCTAGCGCCCGCAACTTGCGGGCGTTTTTTTAGGTCACACGAATGCAAAATTTGCCTGGAAGACGCGAGTTTCTCAAAGCACTGTTCCTGTTAACGGCTGTTGGAAGCCTGCAGGGCAGGCTCGCCAGAGGCGCAGATAAGCGGCTCGCTCTAAGCGCTGCGGGTTACCGTTTCCCCCGCACCGAGCCGTTGTTCAACGGCCAGGTCACGGTGGATGGCGCCAGCACCGTGTTCGAAAAAGCCGGCATCGGCGACATCAACACTGACACCTTCAGCGGCGCACAGCGTTATGACTTCGCGGAGATTGGCCTGCACCCCTTTATGCTGGCTTACGCCAACGATGGCTTCCGCGACTACACCCTGCTTCCCGTGTACCCGCTGCGGTTGTTTCGCCACAAGAGTATTTTTATCCGCAATGATCGCGGTATCGCATCACCTCAGGACCTGAAGGGTAAACGGATTGCCACACCGGGGTATTCCTCCACCTCTCTTACCTGGATTCGCGGCCTGCTGCAGGACGAGTACGGGGTGAAACCCAGCGACGTGGAGTGGGTGACGTCACGTAAGGATTCCTCCGCAGCAGTAGCGGGCAAAGCCTCGGCGCAGGAGTCGATGGTGCCGGAGGGCGTCAGCATGTCCATGGGGCCGGCCGGCATGGACGAATCCGAGTTGCTGGTGGCGGGCGAGGTAGACGCACTGTTTCACGCTGCCGTGCCGCGTGCCTTCATTCAGGGCCATCCGCGGGTCGTCCGCCTGTTTGAGGACTCGCGTGCGGTGGAGCAGGCCTATTATCGTAAAACCGGTGTGTTCCCCATCATGCACGCGGTCGCCGTACGCAGGACATTGCTGGAAACCAACCCCTGGCTGGCAGAAGCCATCTTCGCTGCGTATTCCGAAGCGAAACGGCTCGCCTATCGCCAGATGGTGGGGATAGGTTGGGGCGCCGATATGCTGCCCTGGTACACCCAGGAGCTGGAGAACACCCGGGGCATCATGGGCGAGAATTTCTACAGCTACGGATTGCAGGGCAACCGCAAGTCCCTGGAGACCCTGTTCCGCTACTCCCACGAACAGGGCCTGGCAAAGCGCAGACTGACCATCGAAGAGCTGTTCCACCCGCTGGGCAGAGGACTGACGGAAGCGGATTAACCCGCCTGTAGACTGCCCACCCGCTCGGATTTCGGCTGCGGCAATTCCGGCAGATTGGATTCCCGCAGCAGCAGGCCTTCCCGGTAGTACTGGGCGCTGAGCTCGCGCTCGCCCAGACTGAACAGCAGCCGCGCCAGCTCGGCACAGGCCTCGGGGTTAGGCGACAGCCGGTGGCTGGCCTCGAAGTAATCGCGGGCCTGCCCCCACAGATTATTATGCAGGCTGAGACGCCCCAGGCACAACATCAGGCTGGCATCGTCGGGGTGCTGCTTGAGCCAGTTCTCGGCCTGCTTCATGCGCCGTGCCGGGTCGCGGCCGCTGATGCGACCGTACTGGGCTACCAGGCCGCCGTCCCAGGCGCGCTTGATGGCGCGGGTGAGCACCTTCTCCGCCTCCAGGGCATCGCCGGATTCCAGCAAGCGGCGGCCGTAATCCTCTACCAGCCGCGGATTTTGCTTCTGCGCGGCGGGAAAACCGGCCCAGGTTTCCTTGAGGCTGTCTGTCTCCGCCAACAGGCCCAGGTAGGCGCGCTGCTGAAAGGCATCCAGGGCCGGCTCCCCGAACACCCGCTGCTTGCGGAGCTGCGGCATCAGGCCCAGCACCTCCTGCCAGTCGCCCTGGCCATCGCGGGCGCGGGCCAGCAGCCGCAGTTCCTGGGCGTGCAGCCTGCCCAGGTCCTCCAGGGTGTCGATGACCTTCTGGGTGTCGCCGGCATCCAACTGCATCTGGCAGCGAGCCAGCATGCGGCTATAGGCGCGCTGCGACATCCAGTCAGCCACCAGGCCGCGGGTGGCGAGAAAACGACTCAGCAATCGCCACAGCGTATAAAGCAACAGGTAGAACAGAAACAACAGCACCAGCCCCACCCAGAGGCTGGTTTCCAGGGTGTAGTTGCCGTAGGACACCAGCACGTAGCCGGGATCAGTCTCGATCAGGGCGATGACACCAACGCCGCCCAGCAGCATCAGCATCACCACCAGGAGCAGGCGGCGCATCAGCCTTCCCTTACCGCGTGGCGCAGATCGATGGCATCTTTCACCGCCTCCAGAGAGCGGCCGATATCGGGCAACTCGGCGCTGACGGTCACGCCTTCGAGTGCCTCCAGTTCAGCATCCAGCGCGGTGACATCGGCGGCATTGAAATCAAAGAACTCTGCCAGCCAGCGCCGGGTCGCCTCAAGACTGGAGCGGTAAAGCTGGCCATTGCCTGCCAGTAACGCCGCCTGCGCCTGGGCAATCTGCATGCGCAGGTTCTGCCGCACCAGTTGCTCCCACTGGGGATCCATCAGGGCCTCGAAGGGCTCATCCCGGCGGCGAATCACGATGTAGTCGGAGATTTTCTGCAGCGCAGCCTGGAAACCCAGCGACAGCCGCTCCTGCCAACCGGCATCCGCCGGCACCTCCTGGCGCTGCTGCTCCAGTGACGGAAGTTCGAACAGGATCAGGCTATCGACACGACCCGCCAAAGCCTGCAGCCGCAGCCAGGTCCCCTCGGTATCAACCCGAGGCACGGCGCGCAGGGCCGCCATGTCAGCGGCGATAGCTTCCCGGGCCGGATACAGCGCGGTATCGTCCAACTCGCGCAGAATCGCATCGGCACTGCCCAACAAGGCCTGCGCCGAGGCGACATCGCGAGCCATCAGCAAGCGCTGGTAGGCCAGCCGCAGCAGGTATTCCGCCTCCGCCAGAGTCCAGTCGACCCGGTCGGTGCTGCTGATCTCCAGCAGTTGCTGGCGCTGGCTGCGCAGGGCGGCCTGTACCGACTCCAGAGCGGCACGCTGCTCGTCGAGCAAATCCGCGTTGCGGTTGCGCTCTTCACTGAGCCGCGCCCCCACTTCGCTGGTGGCACGCTGGCTGGCGGCGATGGCATCAGCGACTGCTTCACGGGCAGCGGCGGCAGTCGCGCTGATCCGCTCAACATCTTCATCCAGCCGCGTCTCGCGTTCATCCAGCAGTTGGCGGCGCGCTTCCTGTTGCAGGTACAGCCAGCCGGAGAAACCCGCAGCACCCAGTGCCAGCAACAGGGCCAGCAGCGCCAGGCCGCGGCCCGCGCTGCTGGCGGGTACATCAGCCTCCGCGGGCCGGCTGACCCGCGGCGCGGGCGGCGAAACCTGCGGAGCAGCGGTGTCCGCGCCAGCTCGGGTGGCGGGCTTGTCTGTGGACTTGTCGGCGGGCTTCTCTGCCGCCTTCTTTTCAGGCGTCTCTTCAGGCGTCTCTTCAGGCGTCTCTTTAGGAGTCTCTTTAGGCGTCTCTACAGACTTGTCGACAGACTTGCCGGCAGGCTGCTGTTGAGACTGCGCTTTCGTGGGGTCTTGAGGCTTTGTCTCCGGCGGCTGGTCGGCAGGTTTTGCGTCGCCAGCTTCGCCCGACTGCGCCGGCGGTTTGTCCTTGGGTGAGTCGCTCAATGTCTGTTCCGTCTTGTTATCCTGCGGACCCGCCGCTATGCCTGCCCACCGAGCCGCCGGTCGCGGTACTCACTCAGCGCTGCCAGCATCGCGTCATCGGTGGCGTTGGGCGCCTCCAGCACCTGCTGAAAGCCCGCCGCCCGTGCCGCCGCGGCTACCCGCGCGCCCGGGACCACCAGGGTGCAGTGACCGGCGCCGGCGGGACCTGATTCATCGAGCAATGACACCATATTGTCGAGGGCTTCGCCACTGCTGACCAGCACCACTTCAACCTGCTCAGCCGCCAGCTGGGCCGCCAGTTCGCCGGGGGCATAGCGCGGACGTGCACGGCGGTAGACGGCCAGCTCCTCAACACGGGCACCGCGCTCAGCCAGGGTGTCGCGCAACTGGCGACGCCCGCCCTCCCCCTTGATGATCAGCACCCGCTGCCCCGCCACCGCCGCCAGCGACGGCACCGCCAGCAGCCCCTCGCTGGTCATATCCGACGTCGGCTGCAGGGGTGCAATGCCGTAGTCAGCCAGGGCCGCCGCGGAACTGCTGCCCACGGTGTACCAGTTTACGCCCGCTGGAAGCTGGGGCCAGAAATCCTCGATCCAGGCCATACCGTGGCGAATGGCATTGCGACTGACGAAGATGACGTGCTCGAAGTGGCACAGGTCCAGCAACTGCTGCCGCTGTTCGGTGTCGGGTTCGGCAAAGGCCTCGATGGCCAGCAGGGGGGCATAAATCGGGCGAAAGCCCGCTGCGCTGATGCGCTCACCCAGTTCCCGGGCCTGACCCGCCGGGCGGGTGACCAGCACCGGGATGCGAGTATCAGCCATAGGCCGCCGCTAGCAGTTCAGCCGCCCCCTGGGCCAGCAGGTCCTCGGCCACACCGATACCGAGCTGCTCGAAGTCCTCCTCCGCGGCCGAGGCTTCGGCGCGCAGGATGGTATTGCCGTCCTGGCTGCCCACCAGGCCGCGCAGCCAGAGCTGGCCCGGCGCATCCGGGTGGGCGATGGCGTAAGCCGCTATCGGCACCTGGCAACCGCCTTCCAGGCGGGTGTTCAGGGCCCGCTCGGCGCCCACACAGCGGGCGGTCGCCGCGTGGTGCAACGGTGCGATGAGTTCACGGGTGCGACTGTCATCGACGCGCAGCTCAATGCCCACTGCACCCTGCCCACCGGCGGGTAGCGACGCTTCCACCGGCAGCGGCTGGGCTATGCGCTCGGCCATACCGAGCCTAATCAGGCCCGCACTGGCCAGAATGATGGCGTCGTAGTCACCGGCATCCAGTTTGGCGAGCCGGGTATTCACATTGCCGCGCAGGAAATTCACCGTCAGGTCCGGCCGGGTGCTGCGCAGCTGGCACTCGCGCCGCAGGCTGGAGGTTCCCACCACGCTGCCGGCGGGCAAGTCATCGAGGGCGCTGTAGGTGTTGCTGACAAAAGCGTCACGGGGATCTTCCCGCGGGCAAATCACCCCCAGGCCGAGGCCTGCGGGGAAATCCATTGGTACATCTTTCATGGAGTGCACGGCGATATCCGCCCGCGACTCCAGCAGGGCCGCTTCCAGCTCCTTGACGAACAGCCCCTTGCCGCCCACCTTCGCCAGGGGCGCATCCAGTAGTTGGTCGCCACGGGAGGTCATGGGTACCAGCTCCACGGTGAGGCCGGCATGGGCCTGCTCCAACTCGGCCTTGACGTATTCCGCCTGCCACAGGGCAAGCTGGCTTTCGCGGGTGGCAATCTTCAGGGTGTGTTCCATAGACGACCTGTCTTCCAGTGACGCTTTGCGGGCTGATGGAGGCACATAATACGAAAGGCCGGGGAGCTTGTCCCGGCAGCTATCCCAGCCGCAGACTGTCCTTCAGGGCGGCCAGGTGTCGCCGGCTAACAGCGGGGCGTTCCTCGACGCCTTCCAGGCTGACCGTCCAGCGATCGTCACCGTCCCGATTGAGGCCGGCTACATGCGCCCTGGACACCAGCGCATTGCGATGCGCGCGCAGGAAACGACCCGCGAACTCCTCTTCCAGCTCCTTGAGGGTCTCGGTCAGCAACAGGCTGCCGCCCGGGAAAATCGCCCGCACATACTTTTGCTCAGCCACCAGGCAGCGCACCTCGTCTACGGCGGCTATCTCCACGCCGCGGCGATTCTCGCTAACCAGGTGGGTGCGCGCCGGCGCGCCGCCGTCCAGCGCTGACAGTTGCAGGCGGTTGAGTTTGCCAGCGCGGCCCAGGGCCTCGCGCAGCTTCTCCTCGCGCACCGGTTTCAACAGGTAGGCCACGGCCTGGTTGTCCAGCGCCTGCAGGGCAAACTGGTCGTAGGCGGTGCAGAAAATCACCGCCGGCGGCTGCTCAAGTGACTGCAGCGCTGCTGCCACGGCAATGCCATCCATGCCCGGCATGCGGATATCCAGCAACAGCAGGTCCGGCTGCATGGCAGCCACCATCTCCAGGGCCTGGGCGCCGTTGCCGGCTTCTTCCGTCTCCGCGCCGGGCTCGACCTTGTCCAGCAGCCGCAGCAGCCGCTCGCGGGCCAGCGGTTCGTCGTCTACCACCAGAATCTTCATGCTTCCGCCTGGTGCTCGAAGGGCACAGACAATACCACCCGGTGCTGATCAGACCCCGGCTGCACCTCCAGCGAAGCGGCGCCGCGATAGATCGCCTCCAGGCGTTGGCGAATATTGTCCAGCGCTATCTGGTGGCCGTTGCCGCTCACACCGGGCTCGGGCGGCACCGGGTTGCTGATCTCCACGCGCACGCGCTCGTCAACACAGCGCGCGTGAATCGCAATGCGGCCCCCTTCTGGCATGCGGGCGACACCGTGGTAGACCGCGTTTTCTACCAGCGGCTGCAGCAGCAGCGACGGCAGTGGGCAGGCACGGGCGGCCTCTTCCACCGACCAGTCCACCTGCATTCGCTCACCCAATCGCAGCTGCTCGATGCCGAGATACAGCCGGCACAGATGCAGTTCATCCGCCAGGGTACCGCGATCATCGTTCTCCACCAGGCTGGCCCTGAACAGCTCCGACAGATCTTCCACCGCTTGTTCCGCCTGCTCGGGTCGCGAACCGATCAGGCTGGCAATGCTGTTCATGGTGTTGAACAGGAAGTGCGGGCGGATGCGCGAGCGCAGCGATTCGATGCGCGCATTGAGCTCCGCCTGCTCGCGAGCCCGCAACTGCTGCTGCAGGTAGAAGTAACGCAAGGCGATGCCGCCAAACACCGCTGCCACCAGCAGGTTGCGCAACAGCCACCAGGTATCCAGCGGACCGAAGTTTGAGTTGGCCAGAGCCAGCGACGCCACCAGACTGCTCGCCGTGGTGACCAGGAGGATAATGACAAAGCTCAGCAGCACGCCCAGCGGCAATGACAAGCGCGCCAGCACCGGACGTGCCGCACACAGGAATCCGGCGCACAGCAACATGATCCACTGCACGAACAGGGACGCCAGTGCGAGAGTGCCCCAATCGAAGCTGGGCAGGCGGCTGCCGCCCAGCACATAGACCACCACCAGCAGCTCAGAGAGGATAAACATCAGCAGCACCGGCCGCGTGGCGCACAGGTCGGGAATAAAAAATTCCCCCGACGCCTGCGCCGCGATACCGCCTTCCCCACCAATGGTCCTGGGTTTTGTTATTGCCATACGCCGCGCATCACGCGCCTCGCAGTACAGTGTTTTTATGCTGCTATACTTGCATCCCCGCGCTGGGGCAGCAAGCCTCCGCCGCATCATGCCACGGCATATTCAGGAATCATGAGCAAGAAAGACGACACCAGCCAGACCTGGGGCGGGCGCTTCAGCGAACCCACTGACAGCTTCGTGCAACGCTTCACGGCGTCGGTCAGTTTCGACCAGCGCATGGCCGCCGAAGACATTGCCGGCTCGCTGGCCCACGCGCGCATGCTGGCCAGCGTTGGCGTATTGAGCACCGACGAACTGAGCGCCATTGAAAGCGGCCTGGAGACAGTCGGCGCCGAAATCGAGGCCGGGGAGTTTGCCTGGTCGGTCGAGCTGGAAGACGTGCACATGAACATCGAAGCCAGGCTCACCGCGCTGATTGGCGACGCCGGCAAAAAGCTGCACACCGGCCGCTCACGCAACGACCAGGTGGCCACCGATATCCGCCTGTACCTGCGTGGCGCCATCGACGCCCTGTGCGCTGAACTGACGCGGCTGCAGCAGGGGCTGGTTGCGCTGGCCCGCGCCGAGGCCGACACCATCATGCCCGGCTTCACCCACCTGCAAACCGCCCAGCCGGTCAGTTTCGGACACCACCTGCTGGCCTGGAACGAGATGCTGGAGCGCGACTACGGTCGCCTGCAGGACTGCCGGGCACGCATGAATCTCTCGCCGCTGGGGGCCGCCGCCCTGGCCGGCACGTCCTATCCCATCGATCGTGCGCAAACCGCTGCCGCGCTGGGTTTTGACGCGCCCACCGAAAACTCACTGGATTCCGTAAGCGACCGCGACTTTGCGATCGAGTTTGTCGGCGCCGGCGCGCTGATCATGACGCACCTGTCGCGAATGTCCGAAGAGCTGGTGCTGTGGACCTCTGCCCAGTTCGATTTTGTCGAACTACCTGATCGCTTCTGCACCGGCTCGTCGATCATGCCGCAGAAAAAGAACCCGGATGTGCCGGAACTGGTACGCGGCAAGACCGGTCGGGTCAACGGCCACCTGGTGTCACTGCTGAGCCTGATGAAGAGTCAGCCGCTGGCCTACAACAAGGACAACCAGGAGGATAAGGAACCGCTGTTCGACACCGTCGATACCCTCGGTGACTGCCTGCGCGCCTTCGCCGACATGGTGCCGGCTATCCGACCGCGGCGTGACACCATGCGCGAGGCGGCACGGCGTGGCTTTTCCACCGCCACCGACCTGGCGGACTACCTGGTACGCAAGGGCATCCCTTTCCGTGACGCCCACGAGATCGTCGGCTCGGCGGTGGCCCACGGAGTGGAACAGGGCCTGGACCTGGCGGAACTGAGCCTGGAGACCCTGCAGGGATTCAGCGAGGAGATTGCTGGGGATGTGTTCGAGGTGTTGACCCTGGAGGGGTCAGTCGCTGCGCGCAATCACATCGGCGGCACAGCGCCGAATCAGGTCAGGCAGGCCGCGGACCGCGCCGCGGCCAGGCTCGCAGACCGCGAGCAGACCTGAGTCTCAGCTACCGGGCACCTGGTAACGCAGGCCGAACTGCAGCACGAAGTCCGGCGAAGTGTTCACCGCGATATCCTCGCTAAAACTGAACTCCGCTTCCCAGCCGCGGGCGAACAGCCAGCTGGCTCCGGCGGTAATCTGCACACTGGTGTCGCCCAGTTGGGTGAGGGCAGAGTCGGCCACTGCGGCGTGGCTGTCGATCTGCAGCTTGAGATGGAAACTCTGCCAGGTGCGCCACTCCATGCCACCGCTGGCAAACCACAGGTCCTGCTCCTGGATGTTGCCGAGCACATCGGCACCGCCGGCCCGCAGATAGCCCACCTGGCCATGCCAGGTAATCGGCCAGTCGCCGCGGTGCTCACCGCTGGCGTTCACCGACAGGTAGTAGTCTTCGCCGCCGCTACCCAGCAGCTCATCCTCGTCGCCGGTCGCGAGCTTGGCGCCGGTGCGCACACTGATGGCGGCGGTCTCTGAACGCCAGACCTGCTTGGTGAGCGCCAGGTTGAGATCGCCCCAGCCTTCCACTTCCTCGCGCAGGGCGAAGGCGGCGCCCGGGGTGTTGAAAGAAACGTCGATCAGGTCCCGCGCCACCTCGTCGCGGTCGCCGTCCGGCAGGTTCCAGAAGTCGTGCCAATTCTCAATCAGCTGGTCGAGGTCGCCACCCTCGTGGCGCAGCCAGGGCAACTCCGCTTCGAAGTCCACGCCCCAGCCCAGGCCGACGGCGCCGCGCAGGGCGAAGCGCCGGGTCTCCACATCGAAGTTCACCGCTTCACGGGCATTGGTATCGACGCTGTAATTGTTGGCGACATTGCCGTTGAGCGAGGTGGAGAATTCACCGGCCGCCAGGGTCTGTGCCGTGCGTAGGTTGGGAAAGCCGAACAGGCCGGCCATGGGCGCCAGGTTCTTGGCATACAGGGGGTCGGCGACCGCCGGCACGCCCAGCAGCAACAGGCACGGGATGATGAAACGGGTGTTGCGCACGGTGGTACTCCATGTGGTTGTTCCATTGGCAGGGCGGCTCGCCTGGCATTCCCGGCGTCGCTATAATGCCTGCTTTTCGCCTTCTGGAAACCTACAGTGCGCTTACGGCCCTACCTTGTCCTGTTGCTCCTTGTGTTGGCTGGCTGCGGACAAAAGGGTGGCCTGTATATACCCCAGGAACCGCAGGAAGCACCGCCGCCCCAGCCCGCCGAGCAGGACACAACGGAATAAACCACACAATGCGTGACTTTGACTACCGCCATGGGGGGCTGTTTGCCGAGGCGCAGCCGCTGGCTGACATCGCTGAACGTTTTGGCACGCCCAGTTTCGTGTACTCCCGGGCCGCACTGACGCGCAACTTCCTCGCCTATGAAGAGGCACTGGCAGGCTGCGATCACCTGGTGTGCTACGCGGTAAAAGCCAATTCCAACCTGGCCATTCTCAACCTGCTGGCCGGTCTCGGCGCCGGCTTCGATATTGTTTCCGGCGGCGAACTACAGCGCGTGGTAGCCGCCGGCGGCGACCCGCGCAAGGTGGTGTTTTCCGGCGTCGCCAAGCAGGCCGAGGAGATGCGCCAGGCCCTGGAGCTAGACATTCTCTGCTTTAACGTGGAGTCCGATGCGGAGCTGGAACTGCTGTCCTCGGTAGCGGTAGACACCGGCCGCACGGCCCGGGTCTCACTGCGGGTCAACCCGGATGTAGACGCCCGTACGCATCCCTATATCTCCACCGGACTCAAGCAGAACAAGTTCGGCGTGCCCTGGGAAACCGCCCGCGACAGCTATCGACGCGCAGCCTCCCTCCCCGGCCTGGACGTGGTCGGCGTCGACTGCCACATCGGTTCCCAGCTCACCGAGATCAGTCCCTTCCTGGATGCTCTCGACCGGCTGCTGGGCCTGATCGACGGGCTCTCTGAAGACGGCATCCAGATATCACACCTCGACCTCGGCGGCGGCCTGGGCGTGCGCTATCGCGACGAGGAACCGCCGGCAACAGCGGACTATATTGCCGCCGTGCGCGAGCGCCTCGGCGAGCGCCCGCTCAAGCTGATGTTTGAACCCGGCCGTTCGATCTGCGCCAACGCCGGCCTGCTGCTGACCCGGGTCAGCTCCCTGAAAAGCAACGGCGGCCATCACTTTGCCATCGTCGACGCTGCCATGAACGACCTGCTGCGACCGGCACTGTACGACGCCTGGATGGACATCGTCGCAGTCAGCCCTCGGGACGACGCCGAGACCCTGCCCTATGACGTGGTGGGGCCGGTCTGTGAGACGGGCGACTTTCTCGGCAAGCAGCGGGAGTTGGCGCTGGCGGCAGGCGACCTGCTGGCGGTGATGGATGCCGGCGCCTACGCCTTTTCCATGAGCTCCAACTACAACACCCGGCCGCGCGCTGCGGAAGTCATGGTGGACGGCGACCAGGCCCACCTGGTGCGAGCCCGCGAATCCATCGAAGAGCTGCTGCGCGGTGAACAACTGCTCCCGGAGGCGGAGGCCGGCGCCGCATGAGGCTCAAGTTCACCAAAATGCATGGCCTCGGCAATGACTTTGTGGTGCTGGACCTGGTGAGCCAACGTTGCTCGCTGCGGCCCGGGCATATCCGCAAGCTGGCGGACCGGCGCCTGGGCGTCGGCTGCGACCAGGTGCTGGTGGTGGAACCACCGCGGGATCCGGACATGGACTTTCGTTACCGCATTTTCAATGCCGACGGCCGCGAGGTAGAGCAGTGCGGCAACGGGGCGCGCTGCGTGGCCCGGTTTGTTCGCGACCGTCGGCTTACCCACCGCAACAAGATCAGCGTGGAAACCGCCGGCGGACCCATGCAGCTCAAAGTGCGCAAGGACAAGCAGGTGGAAGTGGACATGGGCGCGCCGCGTTTCGAGCCCGCCGACATCCCCTTCGATGCCGAGGCGCGCAGTGAACGCTACACGCTGGATATCGACGGCGAACCGATAGACATTGTCGCCCTGTCCATGGGCAACCCGCACGCGGTAATGCTGGTGGATGATATCGACACGGCGCCGGTGGAGCGTCTGGGCCCGCTCATCGAGCCCCACCCGCGCTTTCCGGAGCAGGTGAACGCCGGTTTCATGCAGGTGGTATCAGATAAAGAGATACGGCTGCGCGTCTACGAGCGTGGCGTCGGCGAGACCCAGGCCTGCGGCAGCGGCGCCTGCGCTGCGGTGGTGGCCGGCCGTCAACTGGGCCTGCTCGGCAAACGCGTCACCGCGCACCTGCTGGGTGGCGACCTTGAAATTGCTTGGGCCGGGGAAAGCCATCCGGTTATGATGACAGGGCCAGCCACCACCGTGTTCGAGGGGAGCGTGCGGATTTGAATGCCAAGACCGTATCCAAAAACAAAAGCGCGAGCGTTGAGTCTGCTGACAGCCAGGCGCCTGTCGGCCTGAGCGACGCCCGTGTCCGGGACTACCTGAAAGAGAACCCGGATTTCTTCGACCACCACCCGGACATGCTCGACCACCTGCAAATTTCTCACAAGGCGGGCAGTGCCGTGTCGCTGGTGGAGAAGCAGGTGAGCGTCCTGCGCGAGCGCAACATGGAGATGCGTAAGCGTCTCAATACGCTCACCGGCAACGCCCGTGACAACGACCGCCTCTACGACCTGACCCGAGCCCTGGTGCTAACCCTGCTGGAGGCGCAGAGCCTGGAACAGTTGGCGGCCAGCTTCTGTCAGGGACTGCGCGACGACTTCGGCGTGGACCACGTCAGCTTCATCCTGTTTGGCGACCCCAAGGACGGCAGCGATCACTGCCGGGTTGAGGCTGCCGAGCGCGCCCGCATCGAGATTGGCGCGCTAATCAAAGGCCAGAGCGCCGTCTGTGGCACGCTGCGCGAAGAGGAGCTGCAATACCTGTTCCCCGATAGCACGGGCGTGGGCTCTGCCGCGGTGGTACCGCTGCTACGCGGCGGCGACCTTGGCGTGATCGCGGTGGGCAGCAACGACCCGCACCATTACAGTGCCAACACTGGCACCCTGTTCCTCGGGCACCTGGGCGACGTGATCGTGCGCCTGCTGCCGCGTCTGCACGGAGACCAGGCGGGGGCGTGAACACCACCCTGGGCGGGCAGGTCGACGCCTTCCTGGAGTACCTGGGAACGGTGCGGCAATACTCACGCCACACCCTCGACGGCTATCGTCGCGACCTCAATCGCTTCCAGAGCTTTTGCGAGCAACAGAACCTGGCCGACGCCGACGCGGTTCACGCCGCCCATGTGCGTCAGTATGCCGCCGGCATGCACCGGGCGGGTCGCCAGGGGCGCAGCATCCAGCGCGCGCTGTCAGCGATTCGCAGCCTCTATAACTTTCTGCTGCGCCAGGGACAGGTAAAGGGCAATCCCGCCAACGGCATCCAGGCGCCACGCCAGCAGCGCCGCCTGCCAAAAGCGCTGGACGCCGACCAGGTCGAGCAGTTCCTGAAGTCATCAGATGACTCGAGCACGGCAGTGCGCGACCAGGCCATGGCCGAGCTGTTCTACTCCTCGGGCCTGCGTCTGTCTGAGCTGGCGTCACTGAATGTCGACGATATCGACCCGCGCCAGGGCTTGGTCACCGTCACCGGCAAAGGCCGCAAGACCCGCACGGTGCCGGTGGGGGGCGTGGCCCTGGACGCCGTCGCCGCCTGGCGCAAGCAGCGGCCGCAAATCGCCGGCGAGCCCGCTCTGTTCCTCAGCAGCCGTGGCCGGCGCATCAGCGTGCGCAACATCCAGGACCGCCTGAAGCGCCGCGGTCGCGCCACGGGTATGCACCAGGACGTGCACCCGCACATGCTGCGCCACAGCTTTGCCACCCACATGCTCGAATCCAGCGGCGACCTGCGCGCGGTGCAGGAACTGCTCGGGCACGCCAATATCTCCACCACCCAGATCTACACCCATTTGGATTTCCAGCACCTGGCCAAGGTTTACGACCAGGCCCACCCGCGGGCTCGCAAGCGCGACAACGGAGAAGACTGACCGTGATCAGGGTGATTACCTTCGACCTGGATGACACGCTCTGGGATGTCACCCCAACCCTGCTGCGCGCCGAAGCCGCCCAGAACGCCTGGCTGGCCGAACACCGGGAGCGGGTCACCACACAGTTCGACGCGGCCGAGTTGCGGCGCCTGCGCATGCGCACCTTCGAGCTGCACCCGGACCTGAAGCACCATATCAGCGACCTGCGTCGCCAGGCGCTTTACGAAATCCAGCTCCACTGCGGCTATTCCGAAGCGCTGGCGCGACAGGGCGCCGAGGCCGCTTTTGATGCCTTCCTGCGGGTACGCCACCAGGTGGAACCCTATGAGCAGGCGCTGGATGTGTTGCAGGCGCTGTCGGAACGGTATGTGCTGGGCGCGCTGACCAATGGCAACGCGGATATCTTCAAACTGGACATCGGCGAGTACTTTGACTTTTCCTTCTCCGCCGAGCAGATCGGCGCCAGCAAGCCGCTACCGGATATGTTCCACGCCAGCATGAAGGAGACGGGCGCGCGCAGCCACGAGATGGTGCACGTAGGCGACCACCCGGAACACGACGTAGCCGGTGCCCAGGCGGTGGGCATGTACACCGTGTGGGCCAACTACAGCGGCACGGGGTGGCCAGGTGACACCCCGGCCGATGAAGAAGTGCGCAATCTGGAGGATCTGCCCGCGGCGGTGGCGCGCATAGAGCGCCGCTCGGGAGGCTGACGCCGGCTTAGATGGCGTCTTCGCCGGTTTCGCCGGTGCGGATGCGAATCACCTGCTCCACCGGCTGCACGAAGATCTTGCCGTCGCCAATCTTGCCCGTCGATGCCGCCTTGGCTACCGCTTCGATGGCGCCTTCGACCTCTTCATCACTGAGCACGACCTCAACTTTCATCTTGGGCAGGAAATCCACCACGTACTCCGCCCCACGGTAGAGCTCGGTGTGGCCCTTCTGCCGGCCGAAGCCTTTCACCTCAGTCACCGTGATCCCCTGGACGCCGATATCGGACAGCGCCTCACGCACGTCGTCCAGTTTGAAGGGCTTAACAATGGCAGTAACAAGCTTCATGGCAACTCCAGGTGCAAACTCCAGTTACCCAGACTAGGCGTTCGCCCAACAACAATCAATCACATGCTAATGGCAAGCTGGGGAAGCACGGAAGCCGCGCGCGCGATACCCGGGGTCCTTCCGCGACACGCTACAAGCATGACGTCCCTGTCTCGCTCGGATGCGGCCGTCCTGGCCGCATACGGTCCCGGAAGGACCCCGGGCACCGCGCGCGCTCCGCAAGCAGTGCACCTAGGTGCAGATCTTACGCGCCTGCACTTCGCACACCAGGAGGGTGTGAGCTGGGCATGCACGTCCCCGGACCGTCAACGGCCAGGGACGGCCGTTGCCGAGCGAGACAGGGATGTCATGCCTGTAGCGTGTCCGGGGACGAGCATGCCCAGGTCGCGCCCGGCCCACGGAGCTACTGTCAGGGAAGAAGAAAATACGAGACCTGGCGCCTCGTACCGAACTAAGAGGCGGTAAACCCTGGCGGGTTTACAAAAAAAGGGGGGCCAAAAGGCCCCCCAACACGCACGTTAATGCGCCCGCAATTCTTGTTAGCTGCCGCCGGGACCAAACTCCGGGTAGGCTTCCATGCCACATTCGGAGAGGTCGACACCTTCGTATTCTTCCTCTTCCGAGACCCGGATTCCCATGATGGCCTTGAGGGCAAACCAGACGATGCCGGAGGCCACGAATACCCAGATGAAGATGGTGGCAGCACCCAGCAGCTGACCGCCGAAGCTGGAGTTCTCGCCGTTGGTGACAGGCACCAGCAGCAGACCCAACAGGCCGACCACACCGTGCACAGAGATGGCACCGACCGGGTCGTCGATCTTCAGCTTGTCGAGCGTGATAATGGAGAACACCACCAGCGCGCCACCAGCAGCGCCGAACAGGGTGGCCTGCAGGGCGGTCGGGGTGGACGGTTCGGCGGTGATCGCCACCAGGCCGGCCAGGGCACCGTTCAGAGCCATGGTCAGATCGGCCTTGCCGAAAGTGAAGCGTGCTACCAGCAGGGCGGCAACCAGGCCGCCGGCCGCGGCGGCGTTGGTGTTCATGAAGACCACCGCTACAGAGTTAGCGCTCTCGACCGTCGCAGTTGCCAGTACCGAGCCGCCGTTGAAGCCGAACCAGCCCAGCCACAGGATGAAGGTGCCCAGCGTTGCCAGCGGCAGGTTTGCGCCCGGGATCGCATTCACCTGACCACCGGGGCCGTACTTGCCCTTGCGCGGGCCCAGCAGGATGACGCCGGCCAGCGCTGCAGCAGCGCCTGCCATGTGGACGATGCCGGAACCGGCGAAGTCGGAGAAGCCGTTATCGCCCAGCGTGTACATACCGAACACAGGCATGCCGCCCCAGGTCCAGGAGCCTTCCATCGGATAGATAACGCCAGTCATGAACACGGCAAAGATCAGGAACGCCCACAGCTTCATGCGCTCGGCCACCGCACCCGAGACGATGGACATGGCAGTCGCCACGAACACCACCTGGAAGAAGAAATCAGCAGACGGTGCGTAGGTAGCAGGTTCTTCAGCGCCGGCAACACCATCAGCCGTAATGCCGCTCAGGAATGCCGTGAACTCGCCGCCACCGTACATAATGCTGTAGCCGCACACCATGTACATGATGCAGGCAATGGAGTACAGGGCGACGTTCTTGGTAAGGATTTCCGTGGTGTTCTTGGAACGCACCAGGCCTGCCTCGAGCATGGCGAAGCCCGCTGCCATCCACATTACCAGCGCGCCGCATATCAGGAAGTAAAACGTATCCAGCGCGTAACTCAGTTGAAAAATTTGGTCTTCCATTGGTTCGTCTCTCTTTTGTTGTCAGTGCTAGATCGCGTCTTCGCCGGTCTCGCCAGTACGAATCCGGATGACCTGCTCGAGGCTGGACACGAAAATCTTGCCGTCACCGATCTTGCCGGTGTTGGCAGACTTGCTGATCGCTTCCAGAGTGGCCTCGACGCTGCTTTCAGCAACGGCAACTTCTATTTTTACTTTGGGCAAAAAATCCACCACATACTCCGCACCGCGATAGAGCTCTGTGTGCCCCTTCTGGCGGCCAAATCCCTTGACCTCGGTGACGGTAATCCCCTGAACGCCGATTTCGGACAGTGCTTCACGCACGTCGTCCAACTTAAACGGCTTAACAACGGCTGTTATTAACTTCATAGTGTTCTCCTGATGGAAAGGCCGACCGACGCTTGCTTCGATTCCCCGCGAGACCCCTGGAGCAGCACCGGCAAATCAGCAGGCTGCAAATAACGCGACAGGCACCGAACATCGATCACTTCAGCGCCACGACAGCACACGTGGCGCACCGGTTATCACACCGGATTGCCTCCCGAAACTGCAGCCGTCGTGCCAACTCAGCAGAAATCTATATTTTTCAATGGCTTACTTATTTCAAGGCGACACCGATGTGAGCGCTACGGCCGCTACATGCCCCGCGATGGTGCACGTGCGCACTTGGATTGCGCGAGCTGAACGTGCAGCGGGCGCGCAATTGAGTCGCCCGGAAGCAATCGGGTAGACTGCGGCCATGGCACTGAAACCCCCACCAATCGGCGAGGTCATTCGCCAGGTCAGCGACCTGCTGGGTGAATCCCCTCTCAGGAGCGAAGCCGACCGCAACGCCCGCGCACTGCTGCAGTCAGCACTGCGGCGGCTCGACATGGTGAGTCGCGAGGAATTCGACGCCCAAACCGAGATCCTGGCCCGCACCCAGGCCAGGGTGCAGGAACTGGAAGCACAATTGGAGAGCCTGAGCGCAGAGCTCGACGAGTCCTAGCCCGCCGCTGTTTTCCATCTCTGGCGCTCAAGTCGCACCCGGCAACACCCGCAAAGCATCGCAGCCCACTACACTGCCTCGACAGCCGCCGGCTCAGGGAGGAGCCCATGGAGTTATCCGCGGTGTTCAGTCGCGCCCAGCGTGGCATCGGGGCTCCCCCGGTGCAGGTGGAAACCCATATCTCGAATGGCTTGCCGGCATTCAACATCGTCGGCCTACCGGCCACCGCCGTGCGGGAGAGCAAGGAGCGCGTGCGCTCGGCGCTGCTGAACTCTCACTTCGAATGGCCGGCCCGGCGCCTGACCGTGAACCTGGCGCCCGCCGATCTCCCCAAGGACGGCGGCCGCTTCGACCTGCCTATCGCCCTGGGCATACTCGCGGCTTCCGGGCAGTTACCCGCCGGTGCGCTCAACGGCCGCGAATTCCTCGGCGAACTGGCCCTGGACGGCGACCTGCGCCCGGTATCCGGCAGCGTGGCGGCCGCCATCGCCTGCCGTCAGGAGCAACGCACCCTGGTGCTACCGGAGGGAAACGCCGACAGCGCGGCCCTGGTACCCGGCGCCAAAGTGGTGGCCGCGCGCTGTCTGCTGACGCTGTGCGCCTGGCTGCAGGGCCGTGACAAGGTGCGCTATGCCGCCGGGCGCGAGGAATTCCCGCCCCCCCACTACCCGGACCTGGCCGAAGTGCGGGGCCACCCCTTGGCCAAGCGCGCCCTGGAAGTCGCCGCGGCCGGCGGCCATCACCTGCTGCTGTGCGGCCCACCGGGAACCGGCAAAACCATGCTGGCCGCCCGCCTGCCCGGCATTCTGCCCACACCGACGGCCACCGAATTGCTGGAAATCATGGCGCTGCGCAGCGCCGCCTCCGCAGACCCGGGGGAAGACAGTTTTCGGCGACCGTTCCGGGCGCCGCACCATTCGGCCTCGGCCAGCGCCCTGGTGGGTGGCGGCAGCTGCCCGCGGCCCGGTGAAATTTCCCTGGCGCACAACGGGGTGCTGTTTCTCGACGAACTCCCTGAATACCCGCGCCAGGTACTGGAGACCCTGCGCGAACCCCTGGAGGCGGGCGAGATAACCCTGTCGCGCGCCCTGCATCGCGTTACCTTCCCCGCTCGTTTCCAGTTGATCGCGGCCATGAATCCCTGCCCCTGCGGCTTTGAGGGCGATCGCCAGCGAGCCTGCCGCTGCACCCCGGACCAGGTCGACCGCTACCAGCAGCGACTGTCAGGCCCGCTTCTGGATCGAATCGATATCCAATTGCGGCTGCCGCGCCTGCCGCCCGGCAGCGTGCTGGACGGCACAGCTACGACAAACCTGGAGCAGTCCGAGCAGGTGCGTACCCGCGTCAATGCAGCGCGGGCACTGGCCATGGAACGCCAGGGGGTAAGCAATGCCCGCCTTACCGGCGATGCCATGAGGCAGCACTGTGGACTGGGAAAGACCGACAGGCGCTATCTGGAGCAGGCAGCGGAGCGACAGGCGCTGTCGCTGCGCGGAGTGGAACGGGTGTTACGCGTGGCCCGGAGTATTGCTGACCTGGCGGGGGATGCGCACCTGCATAAGCCGCACCTGGTCGAAGCGCTGGCCTACCGCCAGCTCAAAGGCTGAGCCGCAGCTATTCGGCGTCGTCTGCACTGGGCGCGGTGTTGTTCACATCGCGGCGGCGCTCATAGGGCTTCTTGTTGGGCGAGGCCGATACCTTGTTGAACTTGATGTCCTTGAAGGGATTCCAGTCGCTGTCGTCATCTGCCTCGCTAGCGGCAGTCTCGCTGCTGGCGCTGGTTTCAGCGGCAGCGGTGGTAGTCTCGACGGCCATCGGGGTGACGGCGCCACTGGCGCTGACCGCCTGCTCTTCAAGCTGCGTCTCGGGAATTGCGGCAGGTGCCGGCGCGGGAGCCGGCGCAGCCGTGCTTGCTTCTACCGTGCTTGCTTTTACACAGGCGCTACCGGCAGCGGTACGAACCAGGGTTTCCATGTTGTCGTCCCACTCCGGATAGGCTGCTTTCAGCTCAGCGAGGGTAGCTGCTACAACACTGCGACAGTCCGCCGTCGCCGGCGATGAAAGCGCAACAGACAGCAGACCGATAGCAAAAAGCACGTGTTTCATAGTGTTTTCCCGAGTATGCGAAGGCTCTCCATACTACCGACGACGCCCTCGACTGCAAGTATTTTCATATATGCATAAGTAGCACCATCGCGGTGCAGGCTTGGCACCAAAAAGCGGCAACACATCTTTGTGTTTACGCCCCAGGCTCTGTGACGGACCTTCTCGCCGCGGCTAATTCCGGCGAATTCCACACTTGGAATAAGTTGGCCTGCTTCTTGCTCATTACCTGTCGATGCCGACACATCAGACGCGGCACACCAATGAACAGACAATATGAGAGACCATCCCAATGCAATTCAACAAGAGCCTTATCACTGCCGCGGTACTGACAGCCGGCTTCATGGCTGCTCCCACATACGCTGATTCTCTGTCCGCCAATGCTTCCGTGACCAATAACTACATCTGGCGCGGTCTGACGCAGACTGAGAACGAGGCTGCTGTCCAGGGCGGTATCGATTACGCCCACGACTCCGGCTTCTATGCGGGTACCTGGGTATCTAACGTGAACTACGGCCCCAGTGACGTGTACTCCTACGAGCACGATATCTACGCTGGCTATGCCTTCTCACTGGGTGAAGTCAGCGTTGACGTGGGCTACCTGTACTACAACTACGATGAGGAAGCGGAGTTCGATTTCGGTGAAGTCTACCTCCAGCTTGGCTGGAAAGGCCTTGGCGTTGGCGCCTGGGTACTGACCAACACCGAAGCCGACGAAGTGGGTGACCAGGATTTCGGCGCCGGTGAGGCCTACTACATCTCCGTCGATTACGCCTTCGAAATCGGTAATGGCATCGAGATCGGCCTGCACGGCGGCTACCACGATGGTGACTTCATGGAAGCCTTCAACGGTGCAGACGGTGACTACTACGACTACAACATCTCCCTGTCCAAGGGTGGCTTTGGCTTCATGATCTCTGACACGGACGTGGGCGGCGGCGCTTCTGAAGCGGGTTTCGACAACGACGAGGTGAAGTTCGTCGTGTCCTACTCGGTGGATGTAGACCTGCTGTAAGTCTGATCACCTCGTGAACAGAAAGAGCCCGCCTTTTGGCGGGCTTTTTTTGTCTGCTGGATAGTGCTTCGCAGGTCGGGCGCGATCTGCTGGCGGCAGACGAGACTCTGTGCGTGCCCGCGGACCAAGAGATCGAGAATAGCGGGCTAATTCAGCCAGGATGGAAAGGTTTCCAGCGGGACTTCCATGCGATTGCTGCCGGCGGGCCCGGGCTGGCCGACCATTTCGTCGTAGGCGCTTTCGTGCACCAGCACCATCTCCCTGACCTCCAGGCCGGCAAATTTCTCGCGCATGGCAACCAGGTTCACGGTGCGCAGGGGCTTGCCGTCGGCTTCGCACACCAGATAACGCTGGCCCGCCAGCTCGGCTTCGGCCAGGTAGAGGCTCAGCTCCGCGGAGCGGATCGCCAGCTTGTCGATCGGCTGACGCTGCCGCAGTTCTGTCAGGGTGATTTTCATGGCTGCTCCGGGTTGGCCTGGCGCGGTAATAGTATCGATTGGCTCGCCGCTGCTACAATGAACGACCCTTCCGTGGTGTCCAGACGGTGTCCCAAAAAGCACAACTCAACCCCAGGCAGGCTGAGGCCGTAGCCTATATTGACGGCCCGCTGTTGGTGCTGGCCGGCGCCGGCAGCGGCAAAACCAGTGTGATTACCAGGAAGATCGCCTACCTGATCGACAAGTGCGGCATTCCGGCCCGCAATATCGCCGCGGTCACATTTACCAACAAAGCCGCCCGGGAAATGCGCGAGCGGGTGGGCAGGTTGGTCTCCGAATCCGCCGGCGAGGGCCTGATGGTCAGCACCTTCCACCAGCTGGGCCTGCGGGTGTTGCGTGAGGAGCGCCGCGCTTTTGGCCTCAAGGGTGGCTTCTCCATCTTTGACGGCCAGGACAGCCAGACACTGATCAAGGACATCCTGCTACAGGAACACGGCGCCGAGGGCGACCAGGCGGCCACCATCCAGCAGCGCATCTCGCAATGGAAAAACGACGGCCTCACCCCGGAACAGGCGGTGGCGACGGCCGGCGGCCCTGCCGA
Source organism: Halieaceae bacterium (assembly GCA_028282105.1). Classification (GTDB taxonomy): domain Bacteria; phylum Pseudomonadota; class Gammaproteobacteria; order Pseudomonadales; family Halieaceae; genus JANQIO01. The sequence continues at coordinate 37,493 of JANQIO010000169.1, forward strand.
TATGCTCTGTGCCCAGGCCTATCTGCGCTACAACCGCGCCCTGCGCGCCTACAACGCGCTGGACTTCGATGACCTGATCCTGCTGCCGGTGCAGCTATTTGAGCGCGACCCCGTCATTCTCGAGAAGTGGCAGAACCGCATGCGCTATCTGCTGGTGGACGAGTACCAGGACACCAACAGCGCCCAGTACACCCTGGTGCGGCAGCTAGTGGGCGTGACCGGCCGCATGACGGTGGTCGGCGATGACGACCAGTCTATCTATGCCTGGCGCGGCGCACGTCCGGAGAACCTGGCGCAGCTTCAGGAAGACTTCCCCGGCCTCAGGGTAGTGAAGCTGGAGCAGAACTATCGCTCCAGCGGCCGCATCCTCGGCGCCGCCAACCAGCTCATTGCCAACAACGAACACGTGTTCGAAAAATCCCTGTGGAGTGAGTTTGGCCCCGGCGAACAGATTCGCATCATGCGCTGTGCCGACGAGCAGGCGGAAGCGGACCAGGTGGTAGCGGAAATCCTTGACCATCAGCTTCGCAAGCGCACCCGGCTCGGTGATTACGCGGTGTTGTACCGCGGTAATCACCAGTCCCGCCTGTTGGAACTGTCGCTGCAGCAACAGCAGGTGCCCTATCAGATGAGCGGCGGCCAGTCCTTTTTTGCCCGCAACGAGGTCAAGGACATCATGGCCTACCTGCGGTTGCTGATTAATGCCGACGACGACAACGCTTTCCTGCGCATCGCCAACGTGCCGCGCCGCAAGCTGGGTCCCGGCACCCTGGAAGCCCTGGGCAACTACGCAAACACTGCTGGACTGAGCCTGTCACGTGCCGCGGCCGGTGTCGGCGGCGATATTCCCGACGCGGGCCGCGAGCGGCTGCGCCAGTTTGTGGGCTGGCTGGACGCCACCCGCCAACGCTGCTTCGGCGGTGACGCCGTCGGCGGTGTGCGGCAAATGCTGCGCGATATCGAGTATCGGGACTGGCTGGACAACCTCAGCTCCAGCGAAGAGGTGGCTGAACGGCGCATGGCCAACGTGGACTTCCTGGTGGACAGCCTGCAGCGCGTCATGCAGCACGACCAGGTAGACCTGGACGAAGCCATCGCGCGGCTGGTTTTGCGCGACCTGATGGAACAGCAGGAAGAAGAGAAACAGACCGGCGACAGCGTGCAGTTGATGACCCTGCACGCCGCCAAGGGCCTGGAGTTTCCCCACGTCTATATGATCGGGGTGGAGGAGAACCTGCTCCCGCATCGCAACAGCATCGACGACGGTAACATCGCCGAAGAGCGGCGCCTGGCCTACGTGGGCATCACCCGCGCCCGCCAGACCCTGACCATGAGCTACGCGGCGAAGCGCCGCCAGTTCGGCGACACCGTGGACTGCGAGCCCAGCCGTTTCATCGACGAGCTACCTGTCGACGACCTGCTGTTCCAGGGCGGTGAGGCCGAAGACAAGGCGGTCGCCCAGGAGCGCGCCAACGAAACCCTCGCGGGGTTGAAGGAACTGCTTAACTAGCGCCTTGCCCGGGCGCACGGTCAAAGCCACTATCCTCACGCGACCGACCGCTCCCGGCCGCCGCTAGTCGAGCCGGTCTGAGTATTGGCCGTGCATCCACATCCGCGTCGCACGGCCGTCCTCGTCCACCTCGAAGCGCACCGTGTGCAGTGGCTCATCTTTCTTGGAGTAGACCCGGAACACATGGCCTTCCTCATGTCGCAGCTTGAGCTGGTAATCCGCCGGCTTGTCGCTGTACAGGGAAATACCGGTCAGGCCTTTTGAGGTCGCCGCCAGGGCGTAGTTGATCGGCATCTGCTGGCGGCCATAGACGCCCTGGTAAGCCGTCAGGTCAACTGCTTCCTCCTCGGAAGCAGACTCTGTCTCGCCATCGGGCTCATCCATGGCCTTGGCGGCAGTCTCCATGCCCGGCCCCATCAGCGCCAGGACCTGCCGCACCAGGCTGGACGGCGCCACATCGTTGACATTGACCATCAGCGCCACCGCCACCTTGTCCTGTGGGCGCAACAGGAAGCTGGTGCGGTACCCGGGACAGTAACCGCCGTGGCCCACCCAAACGTCATTGCCCACCTTATTGAGTGAGAACCCCAGCCCCCAGGTCGCGCCGTCCATATCCGGCTCGGCCCACTGCAGCCGTTGCATCTCGCGCAGGGTGGTGGCCTTGATGACCTCTTCACCGCCGTTCTCGCGCAGGCGAAACTGCCATTTGGCAAACCGGGCCAGGTCATTGGCGCTGGAAGCGAAACCCGCTGCCGGCGCGATGCCATTCAAGGTGTACCTGCCCACCTCGGGGCGCTTGCCTTTGCTGTCCGGCAAGCGATAGCCCGCCGCAAAACGCCTGCCGTAATCCTCCACGGGCAGCTCGCTGGTAGTGGCGTCCAGGCCCAGGGGTTCAAGGATGTTGTTGCGTACATAGTCGTGATAGTCCCGGCGCGAGGCCGCCGCGATGGCCTCGCCCGCCAGGCTCATACCGAGGTTGGAGTACTGGAAGCGCTCGTAAGGGCGATACAGGGCTGACTGCTCGCCAACCCCTTCCTGAATCGTGCCGCGGGCCGGGAAGTCCTCGTCCACCCAGTAGGGCGTCACCGCCTCGCGCGGCAAGCCGGCCACATGAGACAGAATGTTGCGTAGCGTGACCGGCTCCTCGGCATCGGCGTGGGGCGGGAGGTTGTACCAGGGCAGCAACTCAGCCAGTGGTGCGTCGAGATCCAGCGCGCCGGCATCGCGAAGTTGCATCACCCCGATACTGGTAAACAGCTTCGAGACCGAGCAGATGCTGTAGGCGGTGTCCGCCGTGGCCGGTACCTTGCCGCGCAGGCGCGCGTAGCCAAAGCCCTCGGCCCAGACGGTTTCCTGGTCCGCCACCACCGCGATAGAGGCGCCGGGCACCCGGTCATAGCTCAGCCGGTTTTCGAGCCAGGCGTTGGCCAGGAATATGCCTGCCTTCACGTCCTGGTGTTCCGCGATGGTGTCCGCCTGCGCAGCCACTGCGCTCACTAGCGAAAAAACGCCTGCCAGCAGGCAGCGTGAAAATCCCTTCATGGACAGATCTCCGTTGCTGGGTGTACAGCGCCAGCGCCCCCGGCGCCTCACTGCTTCGGTGTCACTAGCTTAGCTCACCCGGTGATTCAGCGGGTCGCCCCCTGAGGCGCTCCCGCAGGCCCTGGACGATGCGGTAGAACGCGGGAATAAACAGGGTGCCCACCAGCAGTGCCGCCAACATGCCACCAAACACTGTATAGCCCAGCGAACGCTGGCCATACATACCGGCACCGGAGGCAATTACCAGCGGCACGATGCCCAGGATGAAAGACACGGCCGTCATACACACCGCCCGGAAGCGCAGCCGCGCCGCTTCGCGCGCGGCGTCCGCGATGTCCAGCCCCGCCCGTTCACGCTGGCGGCGGGCAAATTCGACGATAAGGATAGCGTTCTTGGCCGCCATGCCGATCAGCAACACCAGGCCGATCTGCGCATAGAGATTGAGCGCCGTGCCGGTCAACAGCAAGCCGGCCACCGCCCCGCCCATGGCCATGGGCACGACCAGGATGATGGCGAAGGGAATGGAGAAGCTCTCGTACTGGGCCACCAGGAACAGGTAGATAAATACCAGCGCCAGGGCGAAGGCCAGCGACGCCTGCCCGGAGGCCTGTTTTTCCTGGTAGGCAGAGCCGGTCCACTCGTAGCGATAGCCCGGTGCCAGGGTATCCGCCGCCATCGATTCGAGTGTGGTGATCGCGTCGCCGGAGCTCACCCCCGGAGCCGGGTTTCCGCGAATGGTCGCCGAGCGGAACAGGTTGTAGCGCTCCGCAACATCGGGGCCAAGGATGGGCCGGGTGGTCGCCAGGGTGCTGAGCGGCACCATCTCGCCGCGCCGCGAGCGCACGTAGTAGAGCTCCAGGTCCTCGAGGTCGGACCGGTACTGGGAATCCGCCTGCATGATGACCTTGTAGGTCTTGCCGAAGCGATTGAAGTCGTTGATATACAGCGATCCCATCTGCGCCTGCAGGGTGCTGAAAATCTCATCCAGCGGCACGCCCAGGTTCTTGGCCTTCACCCGGTCGATGTCGATGAAGTACTGGGGCACGTTGGCGCGGTAGGTGCTGAACACGCCCTGCAGCCTGCGCTGCTGGTTGCCATTCACCACCATGATATTGACCATCTCGTTGAGCTCGGCGGCGGAGCGCCCCAGGGTGTCCTGCAGCACGAACTCCAGCCCGCCCACTGAGCCCATGCCCGGCACTGCCGGCGGCGTGATGGCGAACACCTGTGCCTCCGGTATGCTCTGGAAGGCCAGGCCGTTGATGCGCTGGGCAATGCTGAAAACCTGGTTTTTAAAGCCGGGCCGGTCATCCCAGTGGGAGAGCACCACAAACATGGTGCCGGCATTGCTCTGCAGTGCTCCATTCAGAATCGAGTAGCCGGTGATTGCCGTGATGGACTCGATGCGGGTGTCCTGTTTCATGAGCTCGGTGAGTTTGCCCATAGCCGCCTCGGTGCGGTTGAAAGAGGCCGCATCGGGCAACTGCAGGCTGACCAGCATCAACCCCTTGTCTTCGTCCGGCACAAAGCTGGTGGGCGTCGACAGCACACCCAGGGCCAGTCCGCCGATTACCAGGCCGTACACCACGACCACCACAGCGAGCTTGCGCAGCAGCCAGCTCACCCCCCGGTCGTAGCGCGCGGTCAGCCGATCGAAGCCGCGGGTGAAGGCGGCAAACCAGCGCGACTCATTGCGCGGCCCGGACTTCAGCAACAGGCTGCACAGGGCCGGGCTCAGGGTCAGCGCATTGACGGAGGAGAACACCACCGCCACGCAGATGGTCACAGCGAACTGCCGGTACATCACCCCGGTAATCCCGGGCAGCATGGCCACCGGCACAAACACCGCCAGCAGCACCAGGGTTGTGGCGATGACCGCGCCACCCACTTCCTGCATGGTCAGCGAGGCGGCCTCGCGGGGTGTCATATCGGGGTCGTCACGCAGGTGACGGTCGCAGTTCTCCACCACCAGAATGCCGTCGTCCACCACAATGCCGATAGCGAGAATCAGGCCGAACAGGGTCACGGTGTTGATCGACATGCCCATCAGCTCCATCACCGCGAAGGTCGCCACCAGCGACACGGGGATGGCGATCGCCGGCACCAGCGTGGTGCGCCAGCTACCGAGGAAGATAAAGGTCACCAGGATCACCAGCGCGATCGCCTCAAACAGCGACTCGGTTACCTGCTGGATGGCGGTAGAGACATAGCGTGTGGTGTCGTAGCTGACCCGGTACTCCAGGTCATCCGGGAAAAACGCCGACAGCCGCTCCAGTTCGGCATCCACCTTGGCGCCCGCCGACAGCGCGTTGGCGCCCGGCTGGGTGTAAAAGGCCATATTGACCGCCGGCGTGCCGTCGAACCGGCCGGAGAAGGCATAGTCCGCCTGCCCCAGCTCCACCCGCGCCACGTCCCGCAGGTACAAGGCCGAGCCGTCGGCATTGGCGCGCAGCACGATGTTGCCGAACTCTTCCGCCTGCTCCAGGCGCCCCTTGGTCTGCAGGGTGTATTCGGTTTGCAGCTTGCCGGTGAAGGGCGGCGAACCGACCTTGCCGGCGGCTACCTGCACGTTCTGCTCCTCCAGGGCCGCGAGCACATCGCCGGTGGTCACCGAGAGCTGCGCCATCTGGTTGGGGTCCAGCCACAGGCGCATGGAGTACTCGGCCTCGCCGATGATCTCTGCGGTGGAAATGCCTTCGATGCGCGCCAGGGCGCTCTGCACATTGATGGCGGCATAGTTCGACAGGAACTTGTAATCGTAGGTGCCGCCCGGCGAGAAGAAGCTCACCACCTTGAGGATATCGGGGGACTGCTCTTCAACGGTCAGACCCTGGTCGCGCACCTCGGCGGGCAGTTGCGGCTCCGCCAGCTTCACCCGGTTCTGCACCCTGACCAGCGCCATATCGGAATCGCTGCCCACCTTGAAGGTCACGTTAAGGCGGTAGCTGCCATCATTGGCGCTCTTGGAAGACATGTAGATCATGTCCTCAACGCCGTTGATGGCGTCCTCAATAGGGGTGGCGACAGTCTCCTCCACCACTTCCGCGGACGCGCCCGGGTAGGCGCCAATCACCTGGATAGAGGGCGGGGCAATATTCGGGTATTCCGCCACCGGCAGGATTCTCAGCGCGATGGCGCCGGCCAGGGTCATCACGATCGCCACCACAATGGCGAACTTGGGCCGGTCGATAAAGAACTGACTGAACATCAGGCTTCGGAAGGTGTCAGCTGACGAATCCGTACCGGCTGCCCCGGGCGCACCTGCTGCAGGCCGCGGACAATCACCTGTTCGCCTTCATCCACCCCCTGCAACACCACGATCTTGTCCTCGACCCGCTCATCCAGCACCACGTTGCGGCGCTGTACCGTGCTGCCCTCCACCACCAAAACAAAGCTGCCCTGCTGGTCGGCCTGCACCGCGGCCTGGGGCACAAACAGGGCTTCCGACAGCTCCTCGCGAACGATCTCAACCCGCACGTACTGGCCCGGTACCAGCAGGCCGTAGGGGTTGGGAATCACTGCGCGAGACTCCAGGGTGCCGGTGTCTTCGGAGATGCGATTGGAGAAGTAATCGATGCGGCCGATTTCCGGGTAGTAGACCTCGTTGCGCAGCTCCAGGCGCACCAGCAGGTCACTGAGGTCGATGTCGTTGAGATTGCGCGAGCCCGGCTGCCCCATGCGCTGGACGATGACATCCACGAAGGTGGTTTCCGAGAGCTGGAACAGCGCATGGATGGGATCGACACTCACCAGGGTGGTGAGCACCCCGGTGTTGGGGCCCACCAGGTCCCCCGTGGTATGCGTGCTGCGAGCGATGCGACCGGAGATGGGCGCGCGGATGGTGGTATAGCCAAGATTCACTTCGGCGGTTTTCAGTGCGGCCTCAGCCGCGGCGACGCTGGCATCGGCTTCCAGCTTGGCGGCCTGCAGCCGGTCCATTTCTGATTCCGAAATATTGCCGTCCGGCACCAGGTTTTCGCCGCGGCGAAAATTCTGCTCGGCGTTCGCCTGGGTGGCGCGAGAACTGGCGAGACCGGCCTTGGCGCGGGCCACCTCGGCCTCAAACACGGCGGGATCGATTTCGTACAGCACTTCACCGGCCTCGACAAACTGACCTTCGGTGAACGTGCGCGCCTTCAGGTAGCCGGTAACCTGGGCCTCGATGGAAACATCGTCGATGGCCTGCAGGCGGCCGACAAAGGATGACTTGGGCTGATAGGGATCCAGCACCACCTCATCCACGACGACCTCTACCGGTGGACGGGGCGGCGGCTCCTGGCTGCAAGCCGTCAGCAGCGCGGCTGCCAAAAAAAGGGTAAACCTGGTCACTACTCTTCCCCGTGTCCGTTTTCCTGTCAGCACTGACTGTAGCAAAGCGAGCCTCCCTGCGCAGACTTCCCGCCATCTGGTGTAAAAAAAACAGGCAAAAAAAAGGCCGCGCTGCGGCGGCCCTTTTTTGAGATCAGCCCAAAGGCTTACTGACTGCCATCCACCATATAGTCGACGGCGGCGAGAATCTCATCATCAGAGCAGGCCATGCAGCCGCCGCGGGCAATCATGCCGGTGCCGGCCACACCGTTGAGGCCGCTGTCGTGCAGGGCATCGCGACCCTTGGCGATGCGGTCCGTCCAGGCTGCCACATCACCCAGCTTCGGCGCGCCACCGGCGCCGGTGGAGTGGCAGGCCATGCAGGCGGCGTTGTACACCTCTTCGCCGGAGCGCGGGCCGGAGGCCGCGGCCACCGTGGCCGTCGCACAGCTACTGTCGCCGGCCATACACACCTCGCCGTGCGGCTTGATGCGCTCGATGATGGCGGCGCGCTGCTCGTCGGTCTTCGCGAAGGCCGCCAGCGACACCGCGGCAGCAAACAAAATCACGAGTGTTTTCAATGACTTGGTCATAAATCCCTCTGTGGAACGTCTCGGTGGACGCGAATTATAGCGGCTTCACCGCCGCGCGGAAACTCGCCGGGCTTCCAATCACCGCCCAGCCTGCCTAACATCCCTGCTCCGCATTTTTTCCACGCCGCCGAGGACCCAAGAATGAAGCTGTACACCTACGACCCTGCCCCCAACCCCATGCGCCTGAACCTGTTCCTGAAGTACAAGGGCATCGACATCGACACCCAGCAGGTGGACCTTGGCACCCTGGAGCAGCACAGCGACGAGTACGGCGCCATCAACCCCGCCCGCACCGTGCCCGCCCTGGTGCTGGACGGCGGTGAGCTGCTTACCGAAGTGATTGGGCAGTGCGTCTACCTGGAAGCCCTGCACCCGGACAAGCCGCTGATGGGCGGCACCCCGCTGGAGCAGGCCGAAGTGATCAGTTGGGACCACAAGATCTTCCTGCAGGGCATGGCGGCCATTGCCGACATCTTCCGCAACGGCCACCCGGCCTTCAAGGACCGCGCCATGCCCGGCCCCCTGAAGCTGCCGCAGATACCCGAGCTGTGTGAGCGCGGCAAAATCCGGCTGGAGGCCTTCTGGCCGATGATCGAAGAGCAGCTCGGCAAGCACCCATGGATTGCCGGCGACAGTTTCTCCTTCGCAGATATCGATCTGTACTGCCTGGTGCAGTTCGCCGGCTGGATCAAAGAGGGCATTCCCGAGGACTGTGCAAACACCAGGGCCTGGTTTACCCGCGCTGAAGCCGAGTTGGGCGGCAGTTAAGCAACACCCTTTTCGGCGCCACCCACCCAGGGCGGCGCAACTCAAGTGGTAAATCCAAAAAACAACGGCGCGACCGGGAACCCGATCGCGCCGTTTCTTATTGCCTTGTCAGATCAGCGCTTGACGCTGAGCATGTACTCCGCCACCGCCAGACGGGTGTCCTCGTCCAGGTAATTCTGGGGCGGCATTTCCGGATAGTCCTCGCGCTTCTTGACCGGCGCGGCGATGTATTCCGCCAGGCCATGGGGGTTGTCCATGTACAGCGCCTGGATGATCTTCACCGGCGGGCCAATCATGCGGCCTTCGTAGGTGTGGCAGCCGGCGCAGACGCCCAGGTAGGCAATCTTGCCGCGCTCGTCCGCTGCAATCACGCGGGGCGCCACCGTCGGCAGCAGGTAGTTGGCGATGGTGGAGGTGTTGGTGAAATCACACTCCGGCCACTCATCGATACCCGAATGCACGTAGCGGTGGCGGTTGATGATGCAGCTGTCGGTGGTCGGGCCGATGACGAAGATATCCGGGTTGCCGGTCTTGAAGTCGGCCAGCATCAGGCCCTTGATCTCGTCGATGGTCTCGTAACCGTTGTTGTGCATGGTGTTGTTGAGGATCTTGAGACCGTCGGAATTGGGGTCGGCCTCCGGGTCTACGGTCACGTTGGTGAGCTGGGCGGCCGTATTGTGATCCACCGACATGATGCCCACGGTCTTGTTGTTGGTGATGATATTGCCTTCCACCACCACGTCATCCGCCGCCATCACCATGATGCCCGTGCCCGCCGGGATACCGCCCACGGTGGAGCCGGGCGCACCAAAGTTCGGCGTGTTGTTGTTGGAGATCCAGTTGTTGCGGATGATCACGTCGTAGGTGGTCTTGATCGGCAGGCCGGGAGTAATAAAGGCCAGCACGCCACCGGTGTTGTTGTAGACGAAGTTGCTCTCAACAATGGCGTGGCGGCTGTTCTCGATCTCGATGCCGGCAACGCTGTCGAACACCTCGTTGTAGGCCACGTGCACGTTGTCACTCATACCCACATAGATGGCGGCATCCTCGATACCGGAGATCACGTTGTGTTCCACCACGCCGTTCTGGCCGAGCTGCGGGAAGATGCCATAGACGCCGGTGTCGACGATGATGTTGTCGCGAATCTCCCAGTTGTTGCCGGCCTGGCTCATGATGGCGTTCCCCTTGTACTTGGTAATGAGGAAGCCTTCGATGACGATGTTGTTGCCGGAGAACAGGATGGCGTCGTTAAGCGTGCCGCCGCCGTCCATGGTGGCGCGCTCGGAGCCCTGCACGATACCGATCAGGCGAATGCCGTCCTTGTCGATGTAGACGGTCTCGCTGTAGGTGCCGGGCATCACGTGGATCGTGGTACCGGGCTCCGCCGCCTGCACCGCTTCCTGGATGGACTCGCCGTCGTTCACGGTAACCACCACATCGCTCATCGGCGGGCCGGCCACAAACTTGCTGCTGCCGGACAGAATTTGCTCCTTGGCGGCGGCCACCTCTGCCTCCGTCGCCTTGCCGGCCGTGCTGCCGCCGTAGGCGGCACCCCCGCTGGTGCTGGTGACCACCGGCGTCGAACCGCCGGTCTGCTTGCCAAACTGCATACCGGCCGCAAATGCGACCAGCACCAGTACCACGGCTACCAGTTTGCCCATGTTCATGATGCTGCTCCTTCTGTTGCTGTCGCGCGGTCCGCAGTGGCCGGCGCATTGTTATGAAGTGGTGATACCCCGATCGGTGCCAGCCCCGAAGGTACAACGCCGGGGATGGGTGGTGAAAAGGTCTCGTCGGTGAGGGTCATCAGGAAGTCCACCAGCCGGTCCAGTTCCGCGTCGGTCAGCTTCGGCTCCCAGATGTGCCAGTGGATGTGCATATCCACACCCTCGGGTACCGCATGGCCGCGGCCCTTGGTGTAAAACTCCACGGTCTCGCGCAGGGTGGCGAAGCGACCGGAGTGCATGTAGGGCGCGGTTTTTTCAATATTGCGCAGGGTCGGCACCTTGAAGCCGCCCTTCATCTTGGCGGCGCCCCAGGTGGCCTCGGCGCCGATATCCAGCGGCAGGCCCTCGGGCTCCGGGGCGCCAATCACCGCCACCTGCTGGTTGGTAAACAGCGGCGGCGTGTGACACTCGGCACAGCGGGCCACGAAAGAACGGAACACGTTCATGCCCTCGATTTCCTGCTGGTTCAGCGCCGCGTGGTAGCCATGGGCGTAGCGGTCGTAGCGGCTGTTCAGGGAAATCAGCGAGGTCTGGAAGGCCGCCAGCGCGCGGTAGACCTGCCCCAGGCTGATTTCGTCCAGTTCGCCCTGTGGGAACGCCTGGCGGAACAGCCGCCGGTAGGTCTCGTTGCCGTTGAGGGTGGCCAGCAAGTGCTCGCGGGTATTGCCCATCTCCTCCGGCGAGTACAGCGGGCCCTCGGCCTGCTCTTCCAGTGAGCCGGCGCGCACATCCCAGAACAGCTGATCCAGGAAGGCCACATTCCACAGGGTGGGCGAGGAGCGCTTTACCGGGTGGCCGGCCACGCCAATGGAGCGGTCGCGGCCATCGCTGAATCCCAGCGCCGGGTGGTGGCAACTGGCGCAGGAGTGGCTGCCGTCGCCGGACAGCGCCGGGTCAAAAAACAGGTACCGGCCCAGGTCGATTTCTTCAGGGCTGAAGCCGTCCCGGTGCGCAGGTAGCGCGGTCTGGGTACCCCCCACGCCGCGGTCCTGCAGGGAATCATAAAACTGGTAGAAGTTGCGCAGCTTGCAACCCTCGGCGCCGGTGTTTTCGAAACCCGGCGGGCACTGCGCCGACAGCACGATGTCCTGGGGCGCCCACGCAACGGTCGCCTGGCTATCCAGCGCCAGGGTTTCACTCGCCAGCGGCGTGGTGTGGGACGTAGCCTCCCAGGCCGAGGCCAACAACGCTGCCAGCCCCGCGCAAAAGGCGGCGAACAGCGTCAGGAAAACAGTGCTGCGACCGGAGCTCATTGGGCGAGGATATAACCGATCACGTCGTCGAGGTCTTTTTCGGTGGCCAACATGCTCGACATCATCTGCATCTGCCGACCGTACTTGTCATCCGGGTGGCTGCCGCGAATGCCCTGCTGGAAGTTGCCGTACTGGCGACGCAGGTAGGCCTCGTCAAGGGTAGCCAGGTTGGGCGCGTTCAGAGCCGGATTGCCGCCGGCATTGGCGCCGTGACAGGCCCCGCAGGCCGCGTTGTACTGCACTTCACCGTTGCGGGTGTCGTAGTCGCCGGCCTCGCCGCCGTCACCCGCGGGCAGGCTGGCAATATAAGCCGCCACATTGGCAACCGCCTCGGGGCTCGCCAGGGTCGCGGCCATGCCCTGCATCTGCCGGCCCAGGGTGTCACGGGCATCGGCGCCGCGTACGCCCGTCTGGTAGTGGGTGATCTGTCGCGCCAGGTAATCGGCGGACTGGCCCGCCAGCGCCGGGGCGTTAAGCGCCGGGTTGCCGGTGGCATCGGCACCGTGGCAGGCGATGCAGGTGGTATAGCCAGCCTTGCCCGCCGCGGGGTCTGCCCCCTGGGCAAGGGCCGACAGTGCCAGCCCCAGCAATACAAAACTAAATTTATTAATTGTCATGTGCGGTTCCCGAACGCGCTCCCCCGAGCGAATGGCGCAAAGTATGGCCTGCTGAGAGCGGAAATCTGCCGAATTTGAAGAATCCGTCAGCATTTTTTCAGGATTGGGGCAGAATTTTGGCCCAATAAGACCAGTCAGGCCGCGTCTGCTGCGCCCAGATGCGCCCGCCGCCAGGCCGTGGGCGTTTGCTGGTGCACTGCCTTAAAGGCCTTGTTGAAGGAGCTGAGCGACCGAAAACCGGCATCCATGGCAATGGTGAGCACCGGCAATTGGGCGTCGCCCGGGCTGGCGAGACGCTCGGCGGCCTCCTTCACCCGGTAGCTGTTGAGGAAGTCACTGAAGTTCCGGTACCCAAGCCCGCCGTTTATCGCCTGGCGCAGGCGGTACTGGGGCACCTCAACCTGGCTGGCGAGCTCGCCCAGGGTCAGGCCCATTTGCCGCCAGGCGGTCTCCGACTGCATGTGGCTTTCGAGCCGGGCGAGCAGGCCCGGGTCGACACTGACCGCCGGCGCTTCGGGCGCGGCCGCCTTGGCAACCGGCTGGAACAGCAGGCCGCTGCGGTACTCCAGCAGCGCCAGGTTGATCAGCAACAGCAGCAGCGCCGGCGGCAGGTATTCCCAGGTGGCCAGCCAGGCGGCGCCGGGGAAGAGGATTTCCCGGGAAAAAATCAGCAGTAACAGGTAGGCGCCGTTCAGCCCCACGAACCCCAGCCGCAGCCGGCGGCGGGCTTCCACCAGGTCGGTGCGCCAGTGCCGCGACACCACCCACAGGGTCAGGCCCAGCAGGATGAACTCCGCCCCCTGGGGCAGGGTGAAAAACAGCCAGCGCGGGGCGGCCGGCAGCAGCATGCCCAGCAGCGGCATCAGCACCGTGAAACCCACCAGCACCAGTTGCCAGGGCCGCAGCCGGAAGTTGTCGTCAAAGACGCTGGCGCTGAACAGGTAAAAGAAGCCCGGCGCTGCGGTTTGCAGGGTGGCGGTGGGAATTTCAAAGACTGTGCCCGGCACCAGCGGCATACACAGGTAGGCGGCAATCGCCAGCATCAGCAGCCCGTACAGGCGCTCGCGGATACCCCAGCCCGGCTGGCGCAGCAACAGCGCCAGGCCCAGGGCGACCTGGGAAAGGCTGAAGCTGATGGCGGCAATGAGCAGGTCTGGCATGGCTGTGCGTCCGGTTTGGAACGCATGATACCAACAAGAAAGCCCGGCACGGGCCCCGGGGAGGGGCCGGCCGGGCAGAAAGGTCCGCAGCTGAGCTATGGGGGCACGCTGCGAACCTGCGGGCGATCAGTCGGGGGCGCGCATTACCTCGAGCACAGGGGCCTGTCATCCGGGCAATCGAAATCCCGGAAGCTCTGCACCGAGCGCTCAAAGTCGCGCGCCGTATAGACCCGCGCGTTGTGCGCGGTAACGATGCGGCTGTAGTTGAGATCCAGGGGTTCCAGCGCCTCTGCCATGCTGACGGTGTTGCGGTTGGCCGCCGGCACACCTTCGGCATAGGGCGAGCCAAAATGGTCCGCCATAAACAGGGTGCGGGTTGCGGGCACATAGAACAGCAGGTTGCTGCGCGAGTGCACGGTGGAGACATCGTACAGCTCGACGCGGCCGTTACCGTCGCCCAGGGTCATACGGCCATTGACAGTGAGAAAGCGCCCACTTTCCGGCTGCAACTGGCTGATGTCTCGAATCGGCTCCACCGTATCTTCCACGGTGACCAGTGTCGCCCCCATCGACAGCGCCTCATCGATGCCGCCCAGGTGATCGTTGTGGTGGTGGGTCACCACCTGATAGGCCAGCCGCTTGTGGGCGCCAATCAGCTCCTGGAACTTCGCCAGGCGCCCGGTCAGGTCCGGGTAGCCGCCGCAGCCAATCACCGCCTCGCCCGTATCCACGAAGATGGAATAGCCGCCGTTCTGGCCGATATGGTAGACATTGCCCGCCAGCCGGTTGACGATCATCTCGCTGGTGTCGATGCGCTCACCCTCGGGTTCCAGGCCGTCTGGCAGAGCAAACAGTGCCGCGTCGAGGTCGCGATTGAAGCGCACCGTGCGGCCGGTGCCGATCAGGTTCGGGTCGCCCGCCACCGAGAAGTAGACCCGGGTGGCGGCCATCAACCCGTCGACCACCACGTGCTCACCGAATACGTAATCCAGCGCCCCAAGCTGCGGATTGTCGCGAGTCATGCGGGTGACCAGGTGGGTTTGCGCATCAATGAACAGGGTCAGGTCCGGACTCAAGGGAAAGGGAATCTTCACCCTCTCGTGGGGCCGATTCATCCAACGGGTCGGACCCAGGTACTCGGCCTGGTCACGGGCATTGTGTAGCTGGCGCGCCAGCAAGGTGTCGGTGGTGCGCATGGTGCCACCACCGAAAGTGTAGGGGTCCGGCGAGTTGGCCTCCCCGTAGCGGCCGAGCTGCAGGTTCACCGTCCAGGCATTGTCGCCGTTGACGATGATCATGTTCGGGAAGATGCCGCCCCGCGCCTTGAAATAGCTTTCGAAATAGGCGCGGCCGTTCTCGATATCGTGAACGAAGCGGAAGTTGTTCTTGCTGAGGTCCAGCAGCTCCGGCGCCCAGCTCTGGCCGAGGTTGGGGCCAATATAGGCCTCGACAATCTCGACATTGCGCATCTCCGTGAGTGCGGTGCCGCCATAGGCGGCGACCACGCGGTTGACCAGCGCATCCAGATTAAACTCGGAATCCTGGGCCTGGCTGGGCCCGCTCACCACCAGCAGCGCCAGCAAGACGCTGCGAATTATCGTGTTCATGGTGTTGTCCTGTTATCAGTCCCCCTGACAACACCAGTCTGCGCCGCGCCGGACTACCCCGCTATACGGCTCATCCTGCGCGGACAACGCTTCACCGCATCTACCACTCGCGCAGCGACGGACCGAGTATGTGGCGGGACCGGCCGATGGCATGCTGGCTGTGCCCGACGATCAATGGGTCTGGCAGTTTGGCCACGTGCAGGTCCTTATTGGGGTAGTCCAGGCAACTGAGGAAGTGCGTCAGACAGGCGATGCGTGCGCGCTTTTTGTCAGACGACTTGATGATGGTCCAGGGCGCATCGGCGGTGTCGGTGTAGAAGAACATGGCTTCCTTGGCCTCGGTGTAATCGTCCCAGCGCTCGATAGACGCGCGATCTATCGGTGACAGCTTCCACTGTTTCAGCGGGTCGCTCTCGCGACGCTTGAAACGGGCCAGCTGTTCGTCGCGGGTGACCGAGAACCAGTACTTGAACATGCGGATACCGCTGCGCACCATCATCCGCTCCAGTTCCGGAGTCTGGCGCATAAACTCCAGGTACTCCTCCGGAGTGCAAAACTCCATAACCCGCTCGACGCCGGCCCGGTTGTACCAGGAGCGATCGAACAGCACGATCTCACCCTCTGTGGGCAAATGGCTGATGTAGCGCTGGAAGTACCATTCCCCCTGCTCTTGCTCGGAGGGTTTTTCCAGCGCCACGACCCGCGCGCCGCGTGGATTCAGGTGCTCCATAAAACGCTTGATAGTGCCACCCTTGCCGGCAGCGTCGCGGCCTTCAAACAGCACGACAATTTTCTGGCCGGTTTCCTTTACCCAGGCCTGCACCTTGAGCAATTCGACCTGGAGGGCCATTTTCTTCTCTTCGTAGTCGGCTCGCGCCATGCGCGAGTGATACGGGTAGGCCCCGGTCAGGAACAACTCCCGGATGGCCTCCGGGTTGTGACGAATCTCCGCCTGCCGGTGCCGCAGCTCGGGCCCGTGTACATCGTCCAGATCGACAAGACTGGCTTTCTTTTGTTTTGTCATGCTTATTCCCCCACCAAAAACAGGTCATTATCCGCCAGCCGGCCCGGCTGCGAACTGATCGACATCAAGACAGGGAAAAGAACCAGCGACCGCGCCGCAGCGAACGGCGCAGTCTGTGAATGGCATCACACTAGGTGGAAGTCAGGTAGTTCAGCCAACTGTTGATGCGCAGCGCTACCTTGCTGATGATGTGGAACGCGGTGCCCGAGGAGGTGTATATCGACATCACGCCCCCCATGCCTGTGGAAGGCTCCTGGCCACCGCCGGGTCGTCCAACAGGACACGCACGCCCCAGCGGTCGGTGACCGGCTCGCCGGTCGCCGTGAGAATCGAGCCTCCGGCGTCCAACTGCGCCTCACTGCTGGCCTTGCCAACGGTGGCCACGCGGCCCACAAACACCTCGCCAGGCATGGCGGTGAACACTATCTCCACCTCGTCGCCCACCTGTACCCCGCGAATCGCACTTTGGCTCAAGCTGGCGAGCACTTCCGTCTCCGCAGTGGAGATAAAGGCAATGGTGGCAGCAGACGGCATGGTAGACACGCGCATACCCGGTCGCAGTGCCACCCCGGGGGCGTAACCATCTGTCGGTGCATCGACCACTGTTTCCTCCAGCTCCCAGCGGGCGTGACCCAGTTTGGCCAGGGAATTGGCGATGGCGGCCTGGGCCGCATCGCGTTCGGCGGTCCAGATATCGACGTCCACCTGTGACGCGGCAGAGGTCCTCAGCAGCTTGGTGGCCCGGTCCAGGTTCACGGTGGCCAGTGCCAGCTCGGCTTGCTGCTGCTCGACGGTGGCCTCAAGTTCTCGCACCGCGTATTCATAGGGCGTTGGATCTATACGAAACAGCATATCGCCGGCCCGCACCCGCTCCATCGATTCGACACCGACTTCGGTAACCTCGCCCGACACGTTGGGAACGATAGGCAGCACATGGCGAAACACCCGGGCATCTGAGGTCATGGGCGAGAACGTGAACCAGGCGAATACGATGGTGCTTACCACTGCCACGCCCACGCCGGCGAAGGCGGAAATGTTGGCCGGTGTTTTCTTCAACAAGCCAAGCTTGCCAAAAACGAGGAAGTAGAAGCTGGAGTAAACGAGGATGATGAACGCAATCATGATTCACCCTCCGGGCGGGAGGTACCCGCCGCGACCTGCGCTTCCAGCGCCGCCACCCGGGCCGCGAGTGTGGTATCGATTGGCGGCTTGAAGCAGGCCCACACCATGGCTATCAACCAGCCGACGCCCCCGAACACCAGGCCCAGCCAGCCCAGCATCGCAATGGCTTCAGACTGTGGGTGATTGTTATCGCGGGCCAGCCGCCCCGGCAGGTTCCCGATCACCACCACCAGCCAGATGCCGGCAGTCGCCAGGATAAAAATCACGATCAGAGCAAATATTTCCATCAACTTACCTCAAAAAAGCAGGCTCAAGGCTACCGGGTGGGACGAAACGGTGACTGAATAATGGGCGCGATCTGTACTCGTATGTTCCACTCTTCACCGAAATTGTCCGGACGAACAATCGAGTACTGTGGCTCGATACGGGCCTTGAACGGCATCTTTCCGATGCGGAAGGTCTTGGTGAGGCCCAGGCCCACCGGCACCGTGTAACGGTTATCGCTGTCCGCCTTCCAGTCAATCACAATCGTGGGGCCCATACCCAGCGACCAGCCATTGCCCAACTGGCGGCGAATGACGTACTGGATATCCGTCTGGCTGGTGTCCTCCCGGTCATCATTACCGGCAAAGGAGTTCCAGTGCTGGGCCAGGATGCCCACCGTCCAGGTCTTGGTGAACTTGAACAGCAGCAGCGCCGGGCCAGCCTGCCACTTGTCCTCGCCGAGCAAATCATCGGTGGCCGTTGGAAACTTGAAGGTGGCGCCCGCGCCCCACACCACCCCGTCAACCCGGTTAGGCCCGTAGAAAGCTGCCAGTTGAATATCACCCAGCCCTGACTCATCACCGCTGGTGCTGCCATCGGCTTCGATCACAGGGGTTTTCACCCAGGGGATGACCGGCCTGGCAATAAAGACGTTCTCGTACTCATCACCCACCGGAATAGGCAGCGCCGGTTGGAAAAAGGCCGTCGTGGTCGAACGCTCGCCGTTAACAGCATCACCGGACCGGTTGCCGTAATTCCCCTGAAACACCAGCGACCACAGGTTGGTCAACGGATTGTCCAGGCGGCGGTTCAGCTCCTCAAGGCTGAGCTGGTTGATATCCTCCGGTGCATGGGCATCATGCCCGTCCTCCGGCGCCACGGCCTCGCCAGCGCCCGCTGCAGCGCGGGCGACCCCGCTGACGAGAGAAAGCACCAGCGCAAACCACCTGATGCGAGTGCACGCTGACCTGGAATCGGCTGAGAACAAGGGACGGGCTCCTGCTAAGTACAGCAAGATAGTAGCGCTTGCCCGAATCCCCGGACATCAAAAACGCGCAAGCTGGTGTGACAATGCCCCTACAGCTAGAGAGCGCCCGACAGCATGGACGCGCCTGGGCATCAGCGGTATGATTGCCGCCCCGTCGAGGTGCCCCGGCACCCGGCAATCCGCCCGTAGCTCAGATGGGCAGATTGCGTCGCAATCTGCGACCGAGCAGGGGAGGGATGCGAGGAAAGCATAGCTTTCTGACCCCGACCCGATCAGCGAGGGCCGGGCTTGCAGCCCTAAGGCTGCAAGGAGCGCGGCAAGCCGCAGGCTTGCTAGAATCGACATGCGCTGCAATGGCCGCTTGTCACTAATGAATTATCCGCCCGTAGCTCAGCTGGATAGAGCGCTGCCCTCCGGAGGCAGAGGTCAGAGGTTCGAATCCTCTCGGGCGGGCCATACAGCATAGGGTCTGTACCGAAGACATGGTTTACAGATCATACCGGACACATGATTTACACCTGTGTCGGTCCAAAGGGGTTGGTGGTCGGTTCTACCCGCCCCACATCCTCATCAAAGAAGCCTAGATCATATTCAAGGAAGCTGACGAGCCAGATCTTGTCCGCGACCTCCGTGATACCCACCGTCTGGCCTGAGAACACGATGCTCAGGTTCACCTTGCGACGCCCCATACAGATTCTTCCGCACTTCGTCACCCGCACGGTCTTGTCGTGGAAGGGATACTCCGGTTCCTCAGCGGGCCGATACTCTCGGGCCGAGGGTGTATACACCTCGCCCGGGTACTGCCCGCCCAGTGCCTGGTGCGGACGCTCCTGGTTGTAAACCTGCTGGAAGGCGTCGAAGCGCTCTTGCTGCTGGAGGAAGTTGAAGCCGGCGGGTTTGGTGGCTTCTCTCTTCAATGTCAGATGCATCCGCTCATGGCGGCCGTTCTGCTG
>JANQIO010000223.1 GCA_028282105.1 Halieaceae bacterium
TCAGCGACGAGGAGGCGTTGCCCTACCTCTACGATCTGCTCAAGGAGGAAGGCATCAGCGTGGGTGGGTCGGCGGCCGTGAATATCGCCGGTGCGGTGCACCTCGCGGAGGAACTCGGCCCCGGGCACACCATCGTCACCATCCTCTGTGACTCCGGCGCCCGCTATGCCAGCAAGCTGTTCAATGCCGAGTTCCTGTGGGAGCACAAGCTCCCCTACCCGGAGTGGATCGCTGCCTAGCCGCCCCGCGTCGACAGAAAAAGGGGTCAGAGCCCTTTTTTGAGTAGACGGTTGCTGCGGCGCGCATACCTGAAAAAAGGGCTCTGACCCCTTTTTAGACACTACTTGAGCTTTTTGTATTTGACGCGGTGGGGCTGATCCGCCTCGGCGCCCAGGCGGGCCTTGCGGTCTTCCTCGTAGTCGGTGAAGTTGCCTTCGTGGAACACCACGCCGCCGTCGTCTTCGTAGGCGAGAATATGTGTGGCCACCCGGTCCAGGAACCAGCGGTCGTGGGAGATCACCAGGGCTGAGCCCGGGAAGGCCAGCAGCGCTTCTTCCAACGCGCGCAGGGTTTCCACGTCCAGGTCGTTGGTGGGCTCGTCCAGCAGCAGCACGTTGGCGCCCTGCTTGAGCAGCTTGGCCAGGTGCAGGCGGTTGCGTTCACCGCCGGACAGGTCCTTCACGAACTTCTGCTGGTCTGTTCCCTTGAAGTTGAACTTGCCAACGTAGGAGCGCGAGTTGATCTCGTAGCTGCCGATCTGCAGATTGTCGTGGCCATCGGAAATTTCTTCCCATACGGTCTTGCTGCCGTCCAGGTCGTCACGGCTCTGGTCCACGTAGGCAATCTGCACCGTGTCGCCAATGCGCACCGCGCCGCTGTCGGCCTCCTCGGCGCCGGTCAGAATCCGGAACAGGGTGGATTTACCCATGCCGTTGGCGCCGATAATGCCGACGATGGCGCCCTTCGGTACGGTGAAGCTCACCCCGTCCAGCAGCAGCCGGTCACCGAAAGATTTGCTCAGACCATCCACCTCGATCACCAGATCGCCCAGGCGCTGGCCCGGCGGGATGTAGATTTCGTTGGTCTCGTTACGGGTCTGGAATTCCTGGGACTGCAGGTCTTCGAAGCGCTGCAAACGGGCCTTGCTCTTGGCCTGCCGGCCCTTGGGGTTGGCGCGCACCCACTCCAGCTCCGCCTTGATGGTTTTCTGCAGCGAGGCTTCCTGGCGCTGCTCCATTTCCAGGCGCTTTTCCTTCTGGTCCAGCCAGGAAGAGTAATTGCCCTCGTAGGGAATGCCGCGGCCGCGGTCCAGTTCCAGGATCCAGCCGGCGGCGTTGTCGAGAAAGTAGCGATCGTGGGTAATCGCCACCACGGTGCCCGGGAAGTCCAGCAGGAAACGCTCCAGCCAGGCCACGCTTTCGGCGTCCAGGTGGTTGGTGGGCTCGTCCAGCAGCAGCATGTCCGGGTTCGACAGCAGCAGCCGGCACAGGGCCACCCGGCGCCGCTCACCGCCGGAGATTTTCGTGACATCCGCGTCCCAGGGCGGCAGCCGCAGGGCGTCGGCGGCAATCTCCAGCCGGGTTTCGATGTTGTGGGCGTCGGTGGCCTGGATGATGTCTTCCAGTTCTGCCTGGCGCTTGGCCAGGGCGTCGAAGTCGGCGTCTTCCTCGGCGTAGGCGGCATACACCTTGTCCAGTTCGGCCAGCGCATCGATGGCCTCGGCCAGGCCTTCCTCGACGTTGCCGCGCACGTCTTTGTCGGGGTCGAGCCCGGGCTCCTGGGGCAGGTAGCCCACCTTGATGCCGGGCTGGGGCCGCGCCTCGCCGAGAATGTCCGTGTCGATGCCCGCCATGATCTTCAGCAGGGTGGATTTGCCGGCGCCGTTGAGGCCCAGTACGCCAATCTTGGCGCCCGGGAAAAACGACAGCGAGATATCTTCCAGGATCTTGCGCTTCGGCGGCACAACCTTGCCGACGCGGTTCATGGTGTAGACGTATTGAGCCATGGGTCCTCCGAGGTGAGGCCCGCGATTTTCCGGTTTATGTACCGGCTGTCAACGCCGCGCAGTTCCCGGTTGGGGAGAGGTCAGCGGTGGGCGGGCCAACTGCCGTCCGGGTTGGGGCGCAGCAATGCCATAGAGAACCAGAACAGCTCACCGCTGGCCGCGTCGCGCGCGCTGCAGTCATAGCGCGAACGCCCGGCAGGCAGCGCCGCTGCAGGCTGGAACAAGAGCTTTTTGCGGTCTTCGCGGCGGCTGAGCAGTTCGCCGTTGCCGCGGCATTCCAGGCTCGCCTGCAGGTCCCGGTCGTCGAGCTGGATTTCCAGTACCGGCTGGGTCACGTCGGCGGGCAGTGGGCCGCTGCGCAAACGGCGGCCATTTTCGTCCAAGAGCCGCAGCGAATCGATGGCCATAGGCTTGGCAAGCAGCTTGTCGCCCAGGGCTTCCGGGCGGCCGTCTGTGCCGGTCATGGGAAAACGCGGCATGGCCAGGCCGTCGCGGCGGCCGACCACGCCGGGGGTGCGGCTGACACCGAGAAACTCCAGTGCATCGAGCAGCTTTTTCAACGATTCGTTGTACTCACCCAACGGGAAGGCGAACACCTTGTGCTGCTGGCCGAGGTTGGTGCGAATGCGCGCCTCGGCGTACTGGATCTCCCGCTGGGCCTGGGCTCGCCACATGGCCTCCGGCACATTGTCGGGGCGGCGCGCCAGCAGGGCGCCGCTGACACTGTTGTTGGCGACAGCGGCGCCGTTCTCCGCCATTTCCAGCAGTTGGGCCCAGCCCAGGTAGCCGGCCTCGCCGGCGTCCACCGCCTGGGTGCGGGCGAACACTACGAAGGGCCAGCCGCGGGCTTTCAGCCGCGGGTAGGCCTCGCTGTATACCGAGCTGTGGCCGCCGTCGAAGGTCATCAGCACCGCGTTTTCCGGCGGCGCCTTGCGGCGGCGCAGCAGTTCGGTGACGGTGTCCAGGTCCACTACCTCGAGGCCCGCCTGGGCGATCATGTCCAGGTGCTGTTCAAAGATGGCGGGGGAGGTGCTGGCGGCTGCCGGTGTGCTGTCACTGATGTATTCGTATTGCAGGATGACCAGGGCACTGGACGGCGAGGTGAAGAGTAAGGCTGCAAGGGTAGATACAGCGCCAAGCAGGGATTTCATACAGCGAAGGGCCTTTTCCGGGCAAGGGTGAGCGCGCCACCCTATAGGGGGAGTGTGACGGTACTGTGACGGAACTGTGTTTGTGTGAGCCAGTCCACAGTTGGCCGGCCCTTGTGCGTTGAATCAGGTGATGGGCGCTTTGCTGGGGTCTTCCCCGTTCACAGACAGCTCGGTGGGCTCGTGCTCCTCGGTGAACTCCTCCACGTGGCGCCCCACCTTCTGGTTGTTGCGGCCGTAGCGGGCGATGTGGAACAGGGCGTCACCGGAGTACACCAGCGGCAGATTGCTGCGGCCAATCACCACCCCGGCGTAGGCAGCGGTGATCTCGGTTTCGCTGCTGCCCAGGGGGTCGGCGACAATGCCAATCACCTGGTGGCGATCCACTTTGGCGCCCAGCGGCACCAGGGTGCGCAGCACGCCGCTTTCCGGCGCCCGCACCCAGAAGGTCTGGTCGCTGAACTCCGGCGCCTTGGGTGGCGTCTTGCGGCGGCTTTTGCGCAGCATGCCAATCTCGCGCATTACGTTGATCACGCCTTTCACGCCGCCGCGGATATACACCTCGTCGAAGCGCAGGGCCTCACCGGCCTCGTAGAGAATCACCGGGATGCCCAGGTCGCCGGCGCACTCGCGCAGGGAGCCGTCGCGAATCTTGGAATCCAGCGCCAGCGGCACGCCGAAGGCCTCGGTCATGGCCTGGGTGCCGGGTTGGTCCAGGTCTGCGCGAATCTGCGGAAAGTTACTGCGGTGCCGGGCACCGGTGTGCAGGTCGATGCCGTGGCTGCACTTGCTGACAATTTCTTCAATGAAGGTATGGGCCACCCGGCCTGCCAGCGAGCCTTTGGCAGAGCCGGGGAAGCAGCGGTTGAGGTCGCGGCCATCCGGCAGATAGCGGGACTGGTTGAGAAAGCCGTGCACATTGACGATGGGAATCGCCAACAGGGTGCCGCGCAGATTCTTCAGTGCCTTGGCCTGCAGCACCCGGCGGATGATCTCCACGCCGTTGATTTCATCGCCATGAATCGCGCCGGAGATAAACAGGGTGGGGCCTGGCTTTTTGCCGCGCACCACCTGCACCGTCATCGACAGGTCGTCGTGGGTGTAGGTGGGCGCCACCCGCAGGTTGACCTCGCGCTGTTCCCCGGGGGCGATAACGGTGCCGGCGATCTCCAGCGCCTTGTGAGAGTTGTCGTCCATGCTCTGCCTGCTGCCCAGCTATCTCCCCAGCTATCTCCTCAGCCCCGGGTGCGCCTGCCTTTGGGCTTGTGGCCGGCGGCGGCTTCCTCGACAAACTGGATAACCCTGTCGGCCACGTCCTTGCCGGTGGCCTCTTCGATGCCGCGCAATCCCGGTGATGAATTCACCTCCATGATAAGCGGCCCCCGGCTGGAACGCAGCATGTCGACACCGGCGACATTCAATCCCATGGTTTGGGCGGCCTTGACGGCGGTGGCGCGCTCCGCAGGCGTGAGCTTGACCAGCTCAGCGCTGCCGCCGCGGTGCAGGTTGGAGCGAAATTCCCCTTCCGCGGCGGTGCGCTGCATGGCGGCGTAGACGCGCCGCCCAATAACAAAGGCGCGGATATCCGAGCCTCCGGCTTCCTTGATGAATTCCTGCACCAGGAAGTCTGCCCCCAGTTCCTGGAAAGCGTCGATCACCGACTCGGCCGCCTTGATGGTTTCCGCCAGCACTACCCCGCGCCCCTGGGTGCCTTCCAGCAGCTTGAGCACCAGGGGCGCGCCGCCCACCAGCTTGATGAGCTGGCGGGC
>JANQIO010000229.1 GCA_028282105.1 Halieaceae bacterium
ATGTCTTCGGCGGCCAGCGGCGTATCGAACTTCTGCAGGCGCCGGTACATATCGGTACGACAGTTCCGGGCAATGGTGTAAATCCAGGTGCTGGCAGCGGCCTTGCGGGGGTTGTAGCCGTCGGCCT
This sequence comes from Halieaceae bacterium, assembly GCA_028282105.1. GTDB lineage: Bacteria > Pseudomonadota > Gammaproteobacteria > Pseudomonadales > Halieaceae > JANQIO01. The sequence goes on from JANQIO010000229.1 coordinate 128, forward strand.
TCTGCCACACTTTCAGCATCACTTCCTGGACCAGTTCGTCCGCGTGTGAGGCTGCCAGGGGGGAGCCGGACATGGCAAACGCCTTGACCAGCGGTGCGAAGTGCTTGAACAAACGGGCGAAGGCTGCACGGTCGCGCTCCTGCGCGATCACCTGCAGACACTGGCTCCACTCGTCGTCCCGCTTGCCTTCGGCGTTAACTTGCACGTTTGGCCGGTTTGTTGCTGCTTGCATCTCGGGGTCGTCCTCTGGGGGTAACTCGCTCATATGAGCTCTCCTTGGAGACCGTTACGCGACAAAACCGCCCGCAGATCACCGAAAAACGTGTGTATTTACATAAGTTTAGACCACCAGCGGCCAATGATCCGCTAAATCCGGTGCGGCGTAAACATTCGCATCAAAAGCTGGACGGAATCCCCCGCGAAATGAAGATCGCCATCGTCGGCAGCGGCATCTCTGGCCTGGCCTGCGCCTACTACCTGCAGCGCCGCCACGATGTGCATGTTTTCGAGCAAAATCAACGCATTGGCGGCCACACCGCCACCGTTGATGTGAGCGTGGGCGGGCGTCAGTACGCCATCGACACCGGCTTTATTGTCTACAACGACTGGACCTACCCCAATTTCATTGCCCTACTGGATGAGCTGGGGGTGGAAAGCCAGCCCACCGCCATGAGCTTTAGTGTCAGCGACCGGCTCAGCGGGCTGGAATGGGCCGGCACCAGCCTTGACGCCCTGTTCGCCCAGCGCGGCAACCTGGTGTCGCCGCGCTTCATCGGTATGATTCGCGACATCCTGCGCTTCAATAAGGAGTCGGTGGCCGACCTGGAATCGGGCCGCATCGACGGCAATATCACCCTGGGTGATTACCTGCGCCGCAAGCGCTATGGCAAGGCCTTCATCGAGCAATACCTGGTGCCCATGGGCTCGGCCATCTGGTCGGCGGATACCGATGTGATGGACGGCTTTCCGCTGCAGTTCTTCGTGCGCTTTTTCAAGAACCACGGTCTGCTCAGCATCAAAAACCGCCCCCAGTGGCGGGTGATCAAGGGTGGCTCGCGGGAATACCTGGAGCCACTCACCGACGGCTTCGCCGACCGGATTTACACCGGCAACCCAGTGACCGGTGTGCGCCGCGAGGCCGACGGCATCACCCTGAGCCTGAAAGACGGCCGCAGCGAGCGCTTTGACCAGGTGGTGCTGGCCTGCCATTCCGACCAGGCCCTGGCACTGCTCAGCGACCCCAGCGATACCGAGCGCGAGGTGCTGGGCGCCATGCGCTACCAGGACAACGACGTGGTGCTGCACACCGACACCCGCCTGCTGCCCGAGCTGCCCAAGACCTGGTCGGCCTGGAACTACCTGCTGACCGAGGAATCGCAGCGCGCGGTGCTCACTTACAACATGAATATCCTGCAGGGCATCGATGCGCCGGAGACCTTCTGCGTCACCCTGAACCACACCGACGCCATTAACCCCCACAAGATTCTCGGCCGCTTCAACTACGCCCACCCGGTGTTCAGCCTGGAGCAGGTGCGAGCCCAGGAGCGCTGGGCCGAGATCAACACCGACCGCACCTGGTACTGCGGCGCCTACTGGCACAACGGTTTCCACGAAGACGGCGTGCGCAGCGCCAAGCGGGTGGCTGAAGCCATAGGCACCGCCAGCCCCCAGCCCCTGGTCAGCGCCGCGTGACCAGCGCCATCTACGAGGGCTGGGTCCGACACCGGCGCCGGTCGCCGCGGGTCCACGATTTCACCTACCGGGTGTTTATGCCCTTGCTGAAACTGGATGAGCTGCCAGCGTTGTTCGACAGGAGCTGGCTGTGGTCGGCCCGCCGCCCGGCCCTGGCCTGGTTCAGGCGTGAGGATTTCCTCGGCGATCCGGCCCTGCCGCTGGATGAGGCGATACGCCGTAAAGTACAGGACGAGACCGGCCAGCGCCCCGGCGGGCCCATCTACATGCTCGCCAACCTGCGCTACTTCGGTTTTCTCATCAACCCGATCACCTGCTACTACTGCATGGACGAAGCGGGTGAGGAACTCGAGTACCTGGTAGCGGAGGTCACCAACACCCCCTGGAACGAGCGCCACGCCTACGTGCTGAGCGCCAAGGCCGGTGAGGAGTGGCTGCGCACCCGTTTTGCCAAAACCTTTCACGTGTCGCCGTTCCACCCCATGGACATGGAATACCAGTGGCACAGCAACACCCCCGGCGACAGGCTCTGTCTGCACCTGGCCAACAGCCAGGACGGCAAGCGCGTGTTGGACGCGACCATGTCGCTGAAGCGCCACGAGCTGAGCGCGGCCAGCCTGCGCCGCTTCCTGTGGCGCTATCCGGTGATGACCGCCAAGGTGGCCGGCGGCATCTATTGGGAGGCCCTGAAGATCTGGCTCAAGGGCGTTCCGTATATACCCCACCCCTCTTCAACGACGACAGCGAGACTAAGCAATGAGTGACGCCAGCGTACGCGCGATCAGTTTGCCCGAGGTGCGCACCAGCAACCCGGCCAACAGCATGGCCAGGAAAGCCATGGAACGCCTGCTGAACAGCCTGAAAATCGGCTCTATCACCGTGCACGAAGGTGGCGAAGTGCGCACCTACGGCTCTCCCTTCCGCACCGACGAACCCCACGCGGAAGTGCAGGTAAACAGCCCCGACGTCTACAGGAAAGTCCTGATGGCCGGCGCCCTGGGCTCCGGCGAAGCCTATATGCAGGGCGACTGGTCCTCACCCGACCTCACCGAGGTGATTCGCCTGTTCACCGCCAACCTGGCGGTGCTGCACTCCATGAATGCCAACGGCTCCTGGGTGCGCCGGCTGGGCCTGGCGATCGCCCACTACCTGAACAGCAACACGCTGACCGGCTCGCGCCGCAATATCTCCGCCCACTACGACCTGGGCAATGACTTCTTCGAGCTGTTCCTGGACCAGAGCATGATGTACTCCGCCGCGG
>JANQIO010000246.1 GCA_028282105.1 Halieaceae bacterium
CTCTTCCTTACGACGGATTACTACACGGTCGTACAACGGACGGATATTCATCTGATTTACTCTCCAAATGACGGTTTGTTATGCCGAAGATCCGCGGAACTCCGCCGAATCTGCCGGTTGCACGCTGTTCTGGGGACAGAAACGGCGAATTCAACCCTGGATTAGCACTTTTACGGGGCAAGTGACAAAAAATTAGCACTCTCCTTCAGGGAGTGCTAATCCAGGGGTGGTCAATGATAGTCACGAATTGTGACAGGTCAAGGGGGTCCGCAGGGTCGCCGGCGGGCCCACTCAGGGGACGGCGTCAGCCTCAATCGCGCGGATTGCGATCCTCGACACGCTGAAAATCGCCCTCCAGGGTGACAGGGTCGCTCGAGGATTGGGGGTCGCTGCCGGTGCTGTGGGCGCGATACTCGGCCCGGAACGTAGCCTGGCTGCGGTATCGGGCCGGGGCGATGCCCAGCAGGCCGCGCCGCAGGGGGCCAACCAGCACAATAAGCGCCAGGGTGTCGGTCACCAGGCCGGGCACCATCAGCAGAAAACCGGCAGTCACCACCGCCAGATCGTCGCCAAGGAAGCGAGGCGTGATAAAGCCGCCTGCAGCGCTCTGCTGGGCGGCATCCCGCTGGGCCTGGCGAATCATGTTGAGGCCCTGACGGCGAATCATGCTCATACCCAGCACGATCCCCAGCACCACCCAGCCAATGGCCAATAGCGGGCTGGTGGCGGCGCCCAGTTCAATCAGGGTCCACAGTTCGAAAAAAGGGAACAGCAGGAAAAACCATTGCATCACCGGACTATGGGGGCGGCTGACACCGCTTTCAACCGGGCTGCCGGCTTTTTGGTGTACCATCCCCCGCCACAGTCATAAGGAGCAGCAACATGGATTTGAAAGACAAGGTGATCGTGGTCACCGGCGGCGGCCAGGGATTGGGCCGGGCAATCGCCGTGGGACTGGCTGCGCGCGGCGCGATACTGGCGCTGGCAGACCTCAACCAGGAGCGCCTGGATGAGACCGTCGAGATGTGCCGTGAAGCCGGCGGCGATGGCCGCGCCTATATCGCCAATGTGGCCTCCGAAGACGAGGTGGTGGCGCTGTTCAACAGCGTGGTAGCCGATCTCGGCCGGCTGGACGGCCTCGTAAACAACGCCGGCATCCTGCGGGACGGCATGCTGGTGAAGGTGAAGGACGGCGAGATCGTCAAGAAGATGAGCCTGGCGGAGTGGCAGGCCGTCATCGACGTCAACCTGACCGGCGTGTTCCTGTGCGGTCGCGAAGCCGCCTCGCATATGATCGAACTGGGCAATGGCGGGCTGATCATCAACATCTCTTCCGTGTCCAAGGCCGGCAATATGGGCCAGACCAACTACTCCGCCGCCAAGGCCGGTGTCGCCACCATGGCAGTGAGTTGGGCCAAGGAACTGGCGCGCTTCGGCATACGCGCCGCGGCCATCGCCCCGGGCTTCGTGGGCACCGAGATGGTCGCCAGCATGAAGCCGGAGGCCCTGGCCAAGATGGAGTCCCAGATTCCCCTGGGCCGCGTTGGCCAGCCGGAGGAGATTGCCCACACGGCGGTGTTCCTGTTCGAGAACGATTACATCACCGGGCGGGTGATCGAGACCGACGGTGGTATCCGGCTCTAAAAAGACAGCGGCAGAAAAAGCTGAGGCTGCCGAAGAGCGGCGCCAGCGCATCTGGCAGGTGATTCTGGCCATACCCCCAGGCCGGGTCTGCAGCTACGGCGGCGTCGCCAAACTGGCGGGATTGGCCAACGGCGCCCGCCAGACCGCCTGGGCCCTGCGCCACCTGCCGCGGGACACAAAAATCCCCTGGTTCCGCGTCATCAATAGCCAAGGGCGAATCGCCATGCCCGAGGGCTCCCGGGGCTACCGCGAACAGCGCAAACGACTAAAAGCCGAGGGGGTGACGTTCAACGAGCATGGCCGTCTCAGTTCCAAATCGTTCTGGTGGGACGGCAGTTGATCACTGGCCAGGCGCGGCCGGCCAGGCGCTGCCGGCCACGCGCGGCTGGCTAGCTACCTTCCTTTTCGCCACCCCGCCAGGGCGCTACCCAGAATAGCAGCACCATACCCGGCAGCGCGATCAAGGCGCACAGCAGGAAAAAGTCGGTCCACCCCACCACCTCGACGATGAAACCGGTGGACGCATTGACGACCGTCCGGGGTATCGCCGTGATGGCAGTAAACAGCGCAATCTGAGTCGCGGCATAGGTTTTGCTGGTTTCCCGTGCGATAAATGCCACAAAGGCGGCCGTACCCAGACCGACACCGAGGTATTCGAAGCACAACACGACCGCCAACAGCCACAATACCGGGCCGGCCTCCGCGAGCACTGCGAAGCCCAGTATGCTCACCACCTGCACAACGCCGAACAACCAAAGCGCACGATTAATACCAATGCGCAGCATCAGCAAGCCGCCAAACAGGGCCCCCACGATGGTGGGCCACAGCGCGGCATTCTTCGCTACCAGCCCAATCTGCGTGCCGGTGAAGCCGAGGTCGTTGTAGAACACCGTCGACAGGGCCGTCGCCATGCTGTCGCCCAGTTTGTAAAAGAACAGAAAGCTCAACACCAGCACTACCGACTTCCAGCCGCGACGATTCCAGTATTCCAGGAACGGCTCCACAAAAGAGCTCAGCAGAGGTAGTTTCGGCGGCGGCTCAGTGTCCGGCTCCGAGACAGCCAGACAAAGGGCCAGGCCGAAGCCCATGAAAGCCGCGGTAATCAAGAACACGCTGCTCCAGGGCAGATGATCGGACATGATGAACGACAGCCCACCCGGGATCAGGCCGGAAATGCGGTAAGCCTGCACGTGGATCGCGTTGCCCAGCCCCAGCTCGCGATCCGGCAGAATCTCCCTGCGGTAGGCATCCAGCACCACATCCTGACTGGCACTTGCCACAACCAGTACCACCGCCAGTGCAATAATTGAGGTGAGCGCGTCCGCGGGGGGAAACAGGCCCATTGCACCCATGCTGACAATCAGCAACAGCTGCGTAATCAGCATCCAGCCCCGCCGCCGCCCCAGGAAGGGTGGTACATAGCGGTCCATCAGCGGCGCCCAGAGAAACTTGAGAATGTAGGGCATACCCACCAGGGAAAACAGGCCGATTTTCGCCAGGCCCACGTCGTTGTTGCGTAGCCAATAGGGAATCAGCTGCAGGATCACATATAGCGGCATCCCGGAAGAAAAGCCGGTAAACACGCAAATCAGCATGCGCTTGTTGAGTATCGCTTCGCGCCAGCCCGGCGCCTGCTCAGCTTGCAACATCGTCGAGATATCTGTGTCGATAGGCGCGAGGCACGTGATCAGCCAGGGTGGCCTCAAACAGCGCCAGCGTCTCCTCTGCCGCACGCTGCCAGGAAAACTCCCTTGCGCGCTGCGACGCACGTCCGGCAAATCCGGCGTGTAGTTCGGGCTCATGCGACATGCGCTGGATAGCCTGCGCCAATTCCTGCTCCGAGTAAGGGTTGACCAGCAGGCCCGCATCGCCAGCCACCTCCGGCAGGGAACTGGTTGAGGACACAATGGCCGGCACGCCATGCTGCATGGCTTCCAGCACCGGCAGGCCAAAGCCCTCGTACAGAGACGGCATCAGCAGGCAGTGAGCCCCGGCATAGAGGGCCTGCAATTCGGCATCGCTGACGTGACCAAGCATTGCTACCCGGTCCTCCAGCCCCAGTGTCGAAATCAGCGCCGGCAACTCCAGGCTGCCCCAGCCCCTGCCCCCTACCAGTACCAACGGTGGTACTGCGGGATCCTCCTTGAGGCGGGCATAGGCGCGCAGCAGTCGCGGCAGGTTCTTGCGCGGTTCCAGCGTGCCCACAAACAGGTTGTAGCGGGTCGGCAGGTCGGCGGGCACCCGATCGACGGCGACGTTCTCTTCCGCGGCCTCGTGGATCACCGTGCATTTGCCAATGGCGCTGGGGTAGTAGCGGGATACCTCGCTGGCTGTAAAGCGGGACACGCAGATCACCCGATCAGCGCTGCGCACCGAGGGGCCCATCAGGGCGCGCTCCAGCCACAGCCTGCGGCGTGGCATGGTGCCCGGGAACTGCCGCCATACCATATCGTGAACCGTCACCACCCGCGGCATGTTGCGCGGCAGCAGAAGTGGCAGGTGGTGGCGCGGCGACCAGAACAGGTCCACCACATCTTTCACCGCCCAGCGCTGATAGCCCAGCTGAGACCAGCGCAAGCCTCGCAGGGAGCCCTCGGCGGCATCACCAAATCGAGCCAGCACCCGGGGCGAGTCCAGCAGGGAGCTATTGAAAGGCCGCTCGCTGTACAGCAGCCACTGGTGACCCATGGGGATCATGTGCGACAGCAGGGCCGTCGTATAACGCCCGATGCCACTGCCCGGATTGGCCAGGAGTTTTGCGTCCACAGCGATGCGCACGGTCTAGGCGATGCTCCCACTGTGTTGTGAGCCGGGAATGGGGCCGGCGAGCACATCCTGGTAGATACGGGCATAGGCCTTGCCCATGGTCTCACCGGTAAACATGGCCTGAAAACGCTCGCGTGCACGCTCGCCCAGCTCGCCGGCATAGCCCGGGTCGGCATGCAGCCGGTCCATGGCAGCGCGCAGTGATACCGGGTCCCCAGGGGTAACCACCAGGCCGGTATGTTCGTGCAGGTTAATATGGCTGGACCCGGAGCCCACCTCGGCCGAGATCAGGGGTTTGCCGCTCATGGCGCCTTCCAGCAGCGTCACGCCGAAGGCTTCTGAACGCAAATAGGAAGGAAACACCACCGCCCGGCAGGCTTCCAGCAGGGCCATCTTCTCCTCGTTCGGCAGATAGCCAGCAAACACCACGTTGTCGAGCCCGAGCTCCCGGGCCCGACGTCTAAGTGCGGCCTCCTCCGGCCCCTTGCCGACGATTACCGCACGGTAAGCCGCGCCCTGCATCGCTTCCAGCAGGATATGCAGACCCTTGTAATAGCGCAGTACGCCAACAAACAAAAAGAAGGCTTCGCCAAAATCACGCGCCACTCTCTCCCTGGCGACCCCCAGGTCGCTCTCGTCGGGATAGGAGGTCGGCGACAGGCCGATTGGCACGATTTCCACGTCGCCCCCCACCCGCGACAGGACGTCGCTGGTGGCCAGGTAGTTTGGCGACGTGGCCACAATGCGATCCATACGCTTGAGGAAGCGGCGCATCAGCGGCCCATACATCCAGGCCAGGACTTTCTGGCGCACAATGTCGGAGTGATAGGTAAGGATTGAGGGCCGGGTGCGGCCGTAGAGGCTATACATCACGTCCGCATAGGGCCAGGGAAAGTGATAGTGCACCAGGTCAGCCCACTCAACCTGCTGCCTGAACTCCGCCAGGCCGCCAAAGGTGAAGCCGCAGGAGGCAATCTCGAAGTTCTGCTTGACGCGCACCACTCGGCCTTCCGGCGCGTCTATGACCGGCGGGACCGGGTCCTCGCTCAGGGTAAACACCCGGCTCTCGATGCCGTGGCCTCGCGTATTCAGGCATACCTGGCGGATTACTTCCTCGAGGCCGCCCTGGGAATCGGGAAAGTAGGTTCTGTAGACGTGAAGTACTTTCAATTGAAACTACCGGGCTCCGTGTGCGGGCATTATCTCCCAGCACCCACCGGCCAGGCCACGCCGGCGGGCAAAATGCCGAAAATCCGCAGCTCGGCGTTATCGATAGCGCCTGGCCGGCTTACCGCACAGATAGTCAGCCAGGGCGGCGGCAAACGGGGCGTAGAGCTGCCATTCCCCGCGCAGCGCGAATAGCAGCGGCTTTAACACCAGCCGGGAGCCGAACACCCAGGGCAGCAACCAGGGATAGAACCTGCCAGTAAATCGCAGAGTACTGAGGTTCTCGTAGTACTGCTGCATTTGGCTGCGCCCCACACCCACGCCGCCTGTACTGGCTGCGCCAACGTGATACACCAGGCTGTTTCGGCACCAGCCCAGCTCGACAGGCTGGGGCAGCCGGCGCACCAGGTCCTGTTCTTCAAAATAGAGAAAATAGTCCTCGCACAAACCACCTGCAGACGCCAGCACCGACGTGGGGATGAACATCGCCGCACCGTGGACGTAGTGCAGGGGTTCCGCCGACAGGTTTTCCAACTCTGACAGCGGCCTGGCGGCATGAATGCCCGCATTGCGGGTAGTCAGCGGGTTATAGCGATAGCCGCCGGCGCATTCGATGGTCTGCCCCTGGATGCCTGCGACCACAGTACTGCCCCAGATAGCGACCTGCGGCTGCTGCTCGGCCGCCGCGATCAGTGCCTCCAGTGCGCCCGCATCGAAGCGCGTGTCGTTGTTCAGGACCCAAAGGAAGTCCGGCGCAAAATCCCGCAGGGCGGCAATCCCGCGGTTTACGGTGGCCGCGTAGCCAGAGCGCTCGGCGCCGCGAACCAATGTCACCTCATCTGCCATGGTGGTGATGGCCCCGCCCAGGTCCTCAAATAGCTGGGCCGAGGAAGCATCGTCGCTGACGACCACCTTCAGCTCGAACGCACGCCCGGCGCCCTGCAGGTTCAACAGGGATCCCAGGCAACCGATGGTCTGCTCGGTATCCTCCCAGGTAGCCACCACCACGCCGATGCGGAGGGGCGACTCAGCCAAGGGCACGCTCACAGTCCGCCTGCGTGTAGAAGTCTCGCCAGGCCGTTGGCCCGTCAAACAGTGCCTGCAGTAGACCGTCGAGATCAAGGCCCCGGTAACGCTCGGTCAGCGGTGCAAGTTCAAGCGGCACAGCGTCTTCCGCGCGTTCGCCGAGCGCCCGCGCCAGTCCGGCAACGCCACCTGTGGCCACGTCTTCGAAGCGAAGTACACGGGTATTCGGCAAACAGCTATGGAAGCGACGATAAAACCAATCGAGAATACAAAGCTGCCTATGCAGGCAATCCTCTTCAGCACTCAGTATATTGGCGAGTTGGCTGTCGTAACGCTCCCCACCCGGCAGGCGACCCCGGTTGACTGGCAGATCCACCGTCTGCCAGGAAGCCAGCACGTCGAGCGGATTGCGAATCAACGCCAGGCACTCAAACTGATCGACGAGCCGGTGCAGCAAGGCGGTAAACAAGGCGTTCTGCTTAATCACCAACCGAAAGCCCGGCGACGCCGATACCTCAATATCCGACACCTCTCCCTGTGGTCGCCTCAGCCCCGTCTCGCTATCCGCCATCACCCGAGCGTCACTCTGCGCGCCAGCCACGTTCACCGCGGGCGCAGTGCTGGAGGAAGTGATTTGCTCACGTATCTCCCGGAATCGCTCCACGATACGCTCCAGCGCAGCGGCGGCGTCAGCGCAGTCTTCAAAGTCGGTCAGCTGCAGCGGTTCGTTCAACGCCACCGTGTCCGGCAAGCTGTTGAGTAAGCGCGTACTGACCGATGTGCCAGCGCGCGGTATGCCGGTGAGCAACCAATTGGAGCCACTCATAGCCGACCGGATCGCTGCGCCGGGCAGATGATAAAGAGTAGTGTGCCGGCCGGGTTTGACCGAGAGCCAGGTGCGGCCGCACCCTCCATGCGACGGCTCGAGACGCCCCTGTATGCTATTGCGCTGGGCCCTGTCATTTCACCGTGAAGCGCGCCGGGTAACCGTACTTGCCTGGATCAAGCGCCGCCCCTTCCAGGTAAACGTTGATGTAGCGCTTCGACATAGTCACCTCGCGAATACGACGCGCCTCGCCATCAGCAAACTCCACCACGGCATCAGCCTGGTAAACACGGCGATTGCCCGGCGTATTGTCAACAAAGAAAGCCGTGTCGAAGTTCGCTATGCCCCTGGTCCAGTATTTGTCAGTCAACGGGTAAGGCTGATACTGGGCGCCCCCGGTAATCAACGCATCCGCAGCAATAAAGGGAAGCGCGCTGAAGGTACACGTCTGCAGCAGCCCGCTGGGTCGGGGATTTCCACTCTCATCGAGCCTCCCGAGCGCAAACAGTTCATTCTCGGCGGTGACTCTGACCGGTACCACGTGATTGTCCCGGGACGTATCCAGTGACAAAAAGCCGTCTGCCGTATCGATGGAGTTGAGGTTGTTCTTCACCATAACGAGGCCTCGCGATGGCACCAGCGACATGTCCACCGTCAAGGCGACTTCGTAAACGCCTTCCCGAGCCCCGGGCAAGCGAAAGAAGTTGTCAGCCCGGGACACTTCACAGCTCTGCGGTGGTCCGATTTCAGCCGCCACCGAGCGCTTCTCCCAAACCAGCGTCATCGGTGAAAAGTCGACAACCTGATAGTCAGTGAGCAGTCTGCGATAGAACCAGTAGTTGGCGGAGAAACTCCACTGCTGCCAGAGCGACACGCTGCCCCGGGTGGTAGTCACAATATCGCTGTTTGCAAAAAACTCTTCCCGCACTCCCCCAAGTGCATGAATCACCGAATCTACCCGGGGCGAAAAATCCCGCGTTATTGCGCTCCACAGCCCCCAGTACTCTTCCTGAGTTGAACGTTCCCGGCTCGCCTTCGCCAAAGCAATATAGTGCTGCCAGTCAGTGGTGAGGTAGCCACCAAGCGCGGGTTCGAAGTACCTTTTCGGGTCGTCCTCGAGCCGACGTTTGACAGTTTGATATTCAATGAGGTTGTTGAAGAAGAAGTACACCACCAGAACCGCAGCGGCTGCGCGCACCACCCGGTCGGCGATGTCTAGTTGAGCACTCAACTGAGCTCCATCGCGCGCTGCATTGGCACGCAGTGCAGAGCGAACCAGCGCCCACAGGCCTGCCCAGAACACCAGGAATACCCAATAGTGGAAGGCGGCATGATAGGTGTCCAGATGCCCCCCTACCGTCGCGATCGCGCCTCCGAGAAAGCCCGCCAGACCAACAAGTGCCAGGCAGAACAGTTCGAACCGACGAGTATAGGCAGCGACCCCAGCCACAATAGGGATGAATACCAGCGTCCACCCAAAGTCAGGCAGCAGCTTCGTCCATAGATCGCCGATTCCAAAGATCCTGGCACTGGGATTCCATGGGCCAAAGTACCAGTACTGATCTCTGCGAACGTCTTGAAAACTGTATCCCAGGACATCAATCGGGTGACCGGAGGAGGAAAGCACCAGCACGATGCAAACGCCAAGCACAAACACGCCGGCTGTCAAAGCGAGGCGAGGCCAGGAGAACTCGCCACAGCAGACCATCCAGCACACCAGGCCGAAAAGGACGACGGTTGCTGAAGGCAATGCGTAGTCATTTGACCAACTGAAGCAAATCGCCGCCAGTACGGCGATGAAGCACAGCTTCCCTAAGATGGGTAGCTTGCTCTGCAATAGCGACACCATGGCAAACACTGCCGCATAGGGCAGGAAAGCGCGTAAAGGTCGCAGGCTGTTACCCGGCAAAGCCCGCTCTTTGAGTATCGGAATCTCAACAATCGGTATCAACACCGATGCTATTGCCAGTGCCGCAATCAGGAATGCCCAGAACCGGCTGGCGGAGGGATCCATGAGCCGGAACACAACATAGGTGGACAAAAACAGCGAGACGAAAGAGGCAAAATACGTGGTGGTGACGCTTGAGGCGATATTGTCACCCAACAGGGCAAACAGCGGATACAGCACCCCCAGCACGCCCACACCCAGGTAGGTAAAGAAATCGCGCCCCGGTAACTGCCCCTCTGACAATCGGAATAAACCACTCGCCGTCTGAAAGGCCCCGTCCAGATGAAAAGTAGGAATCTCAAGGGCTACTGCCATGGCCTTAATGAGCAGGGCAAGAAACAGGGTACAAAGCAGGGCAAGCGCCAGCAAAAGTCTTGGCCTGGCCCAGCCCCGCCCGGGCTTTGAAATTGTCGAGTTAAGCAAGTGTTCGCTCTCTTACTGTGATGCAGGTTTCCATCGTCAACGCTCATGCCCTGGGCCATTGACCCCGTGGCTGCGGCTTTATGGCAGCTTCACGCGCCAAACACAAGGCGTTCCGTAGTCCACGGAGATTTTACAGATTTCCAGTTGCCTGGCAGGCATAAACCTGCCGGTACAGTCGCCCATACTTCATTTTTGCTTAAGTCAAATGTGGCCACAACTCCAGGCCGCGGCCTGACGCAGGGTTGTGCCAGGCGTGTGATCAGCGAACACGCTCAATATCGTCAAGCAACTTGTAAAACTCCTCGCGCTCACGCTGCAAACTGTGCATCTTCACCGTACTGCGCGCGCTCTCCAATAAACCCTTTTCACCACCCTCGAGCCGCAGTCGTCTGGCCTCATGAAAGGCCGCAGATAAAGCCTCAACAGTTAAGGCAGGCATCAGACAGTTGTCGCGATCTCTACAAAAACTGCGATTGCCTACACAGTCGGGAACGATGGTAAGCGCCTCCAGTGCCATGGACTCCAGGGCCGGCAGGTAAAATCCTTCCGTGGTATTGGGCAGGAGAATGCATATCTTGCTAGCCGCCATAGCTGCCAGAACCTCTTGGCGTGGAACATGCCTGTCATGTACCAGCAGGTCCAGCCCCGGAGCCTGAATCCGTTCCGCCAGCGCCGCTGCAAGCTGTGGTTGCTTGGCGCCAAGAATGTACAGATCCCTGGTCTTTGGCAGCGTGACGTAGTTGCGCAGGATGGACTGGTCGATACCATTTGGAATGCAGTAGGTCGGCCCGTTCACGCGGCCTGTCCCAAGTATCGCCTGCTCTACTTCCGGACTGACACAGATTCGGACTGCTCGCTCCGACAAGAAGGAATAAACGTTGCTGGAAGGGTCAGCATGCCGCACATGTTGGATTAGATTGATTACTGGCTGATCTTCCCTGGAACCCGCTGCCAGATAGGGTTTCCAGTCAACCCCGGCCAGAAATGCCACATCATAGTTAGCGGGCAGATATGACGAAACGCTTGCCTCCCGCCATTGCTCCCAGGGGTTATCGGCGACGCCGTCCAGCCCCCCCTCCAGGTAGATGCTAGGCGTCCACTCCGGGCGTGCATCCAGATGGTCAAAATAGTCGAGCACTTTCTGATGACCACCGGAGTAGCGCAGGTAGTTTCGATAAAAGATCACTGAGCGCATAGCTACGCCTTGTATTCACTCGCGCGGAAGAATCAGCAGGGTGGCTTGCATCGCACAGCAAGTCGAGACAGACACCGGACCAGGAAGCGGCGCCCTGCTAATAAACGACCGTGTCGGTGCTTCCGTCGAGCAGATTTACCTGCGTAGTGGAAACACTGATTGAACCGACTCTGGCATCTGCGGATAAATTTGCCGAGCACCGACTTCCCCCGGACAGGCTGACAACTTCGTCTGCCTGCAACACTAGAGTGGTGTTCGGTAACAGCGTACCGCTGGCCGCATCAAGTGGGGTAGCCACAACGCCGGCCTCTGTTATGAAACTGAAGGCGTAGTCGACAGTTAAATCCCGATGGTTGACCAGAACTATCCTCTGCCGATAGTCGCTAAAAGTCGTGATCTGGGGAATCTTCACCACCGTTCCGTTTTGCTCCAGCAGGCCGATGGCCCCGCTGAATTTGGAGGCGCTAAACAGCTGTGAAGGGAACAACGGTTCAGGAACAGCTGAGGCAAAGTACTCCTCTGACGGAATGACATCAGATTCTCCATCTACCTCCACGCAAAGATTGCTGTAACCCAGGCTACCAAAATCGGCCAGCGTTGCCGTGGCCGAATCGTAGCTATCAGGATCAATGGAAAGGCTGATGTCCGGGCTGCCGCAATTCGGGTCATCGTCCAGAGTCCAGACACCGAAACTAAAATCGCCCTTCAGAGCCACCTCCGTGGCTGATTCGTTCACAATGTCCGGCAGTTCCACCTGCGCCCCGTCGCCTGCCGCCAGGATTCCGCTGGTAACCTTGTACTCAAGGGAGCCGACATTGGCTCGAAGCTCGCCGATACTCGCGGACGTAAATCCTGAAAAGCCCTTGTCGACGTCTGCGGTATTGGTTCCAGGGGTAAAGGAGGCAGAGGCGCTGGCCGCCGTCCTGATATACGTGGCAAGCTCCCTGCGGTAAAAGCTTGAGTTTTGATACAGCGCATCAGATGGCGTTGAATACAGCTCATAAGCTATACCTACGGCACCGCTGGCGGGGACGGCCAACTGTCCCAGCGTCAACTCAGCGGTAGCGGTCTGATCGACGGCACTGGTCGCGGTTACAGCAAAGATGATGAAGCTGTCCCCGACAGACCCTCCCAGGGAAACAATCACGTCAGCGCTTCCACTATCCACCACCAGTGCTGCCGCGTGGCCCTCCGCAAGAACACCGTTGGTTAAGGTGTATCTCACATAAAAGCGACTATTCGCCACAAAACTCACGCCCAATTTCGAAACCACGTCGTTGGCGGAACCCGGATCACTGACGTTGTAGTAGTCCACACCATCTTCCGCACCCTGTGTGATGGCCTTGTCAGAAAGAGTCTCGCGCGCATAGACCGGTGCAGTGGGCACAGCTTCATCGAGGTCTACCACAGCAAGAAGCTGGTTCGAGAAAAGCGCATAAAAAGCGCCAATAGCAACCACCGCAAGGGTTCTGGTTCGCATTTAGCTCAACTCCGCAATTACTGTCCCTGGCCAATCGTCAGGCCCCGAAGCTTTGACTACAAAAACGTCTCGGGTCACCTGGCGCTGTATCCGACAATGGACCACCCGTGGGCCCACTGCGACGAAACGGAGGACGGGTCTGTTGGCCGCCAGCTCAACCCAAAAAAGCTCAACCTACGATTATATACGACCGGGCTGCATAGAAGTCAGGGGCGCGCAGACCCTGGCACCGGAGGCGATACCCGGGGGAAAACCTATTTTTCGCACATCATCAGCACTATACTTGCCCGCTCGATAGGTGGGTAACAACTTCAGGCATGCGCGAGAGCACTCCCGTGGAGCCGAGCCGTCGTATTGGCAAGCTGGTTCATGGCAATCCCAGCCATGAAGACTATTTGCAGCGGTGGGCAGAGCTGTACGAAGACATGAACTACAACCAGGGGCTGGCTGGGTATTTCCTCCAGAAGAGCCATGCCTGGGCGGAACAAAGGTGGGGACCGGAGATTCATTTTGGCAAGGTGCTGGAAGTTGGCGCCGGTACCGGCGTGCATATCGAGCACGTGCGGCACTCCTTCGACCAATACGTCATGACCGACCTGAATCCCCCGCTAATGAATAGAATTGACGGCGTACACGGCCGTGTGGGCGGCGCAATAAGCACGGAAATCCAGGACGCCACCAGCCTGTCCTACGATGGCGAATCATTCGACCGGGTTATCGCTGCACACGTTCTGGAACATCTGCCGAATCCGCACGATGTGCTGCTAGAGTGGACGAGGGTTCTAAAACCCGGCGGTGTACTCACACTCGTACTGCCCTGTGATCCGGGGCTGGCCTGGCGACTGGGGCGCTATGGCTTCGCGAGGAAGAAGTTCATCAAAGCAGGCATCGATTATGACTACTGGATGGCGCGGGAACATATCAATGCGATCAACAACCTTGTCTCTTTTACCCGTCATTTCTTCCCCAGGATGAAGGAGCAGTGGCTGCCGTTTCGTATTCCTTCGATGGATCTCAATCTCTTCTACATCGCCCATATCGAGGTTTAAATCAGCGCCATGACCATCGGTCAATTCCTCCTTTGTTTAGGCTGCGTCTGCGCTATTTCGGCGGGACAGCTGCTCTTCAAGAAGGCTGGCATACTACTTTCAACTGATCACGGCTGGCTGGACTCGCCCGTGCTATTGACAGTGGGCCTGGCTGCGGTCATCTACGGCTCAGCCACGCTGCTTTGGATCTACCTGTTGAAGGACGTTACGCTAAGTCGGGCATACATGATATTTGCGCTGAGTTTTGTGCTGGTGCCCATTGCCAGCGTCTATTTTTATGGAGAGAAGCTCGGCTGGGGTTATGTTGTGGGTACCGCATTGATCCTGCTCGGATTACTCGTCATCTTCCAGAGCGAAAGCCCAGTTCAATAAGGTTTAGCAGAGAGTCGCCACGGTGACAGCCATTTTTCTACCTTCCCTATGCCTCGCACTGTTTACCCTGTCGCTGTTCGGATGGGGCAAGGCCGGCCTGCGAATTACAGGAGCCACGCAGCAAGCGTATCCAGCATCCTACGTAGTCGCGTTCGGTATGGCTATGATCGTGTTGTTCGGAGGTGTGCTCAACGCAGCCGACCTGGCCTATGGCTACGTGCTGCTGGCGCTACTCACATTCGGCTTGATCATTTCCTTTTATATCCTTGCCGCCGCCGTGCTCGACAAAGAGCGAGGCGACGCCGCATGGCACAAGTTCTCGCGCTTGGCGGATTCTCCTCCTCCGGAATTGCTTTCTTACGTTTTGCTGGCTGGCCTGGCTACATACCTTGTCGTCTTTCTGCTGCCTTCAGACAACTACAATTTCCACGACGATTACCACTCTTACTTCCCCCGCATAAGCTCGATGCTGGCGACAGGCTCGCTTGGAAACAATCCTCTGGCGCTAATCGGTGTCGATAGTCTCGGCGCACAGCAGTTCCTGCAAGCCTTTGTCACCAGTCTTTTTGGATTCAAGTACATCAACGCATTTGACGCTGTTTTCTGCATGATCCTGTGCTGCGCACTGATTATCAGGCTGGCAAGGCTGGCAGCGGCCCATTGGACGCTAGGACTGGCCGGTGTCATCGCAGCCGCCCTTATCAACGCTCAGCAGGTCAATGTGTCATCTGTTTTCTCCAGCTCCGCCATGTGCGTTGCGCTTGTCTACGGAGCGCTTGCAGCCGAGGGACAGAGCTACGAAAGCATACGGCAACGTATATTGCAGTTAGTACCAGTACTCCTGTTTTGCTCTGCCTTGATCGCCCTGAAGCTAATGTCAGCGGTCTTTGCAGCCATGTTCTTTCTGCTGTTTATGTTTGTATCGGCTCCGGGAGAATCATCTAGATCAGTGTTTCGCTGGCGCGTGTTCGTGGCAGGGGGCTTTTCCGTGACTGCCATCACCGCACCTTGGTTTCTGGTTCATTGGGTGAACTACAAAACCGCGGTGAAGCTGCTGCTAGACAATCAGCGCTCGGCCTTCTCGGGCAGTGTTGATGTTTCGTCGAACCTCAGCAGTCTTTCACTTAAGCAATTCTTCTCTGCGCAGGAACTATTCTGGGGGGGAAGCTATCTCGGCTACAACATACTTTTCCTGCTACTCACCGCTGCCTTTGTATGGCTGGCAGCCGCAGCCATCGTCAGACGGCTCTCAGCACACGAGCGGGTTGCGCTCTCCGTTACCGGCGCTACGGCGCTATCCTACTCTTTTGCTCTGCTCGTGTTTGAGCCGGACATGGCGCTACGCTACTGCGTACCTTTCCTGATCGCCGCAATCGCCGTGACACCCATCCTGCTATTTACTTCGGTCACGAGTGTCTCCAGCAGCGGTGAGAAAGCCGAGGCAACAGGCAATCGGAATCTCGCTGCAGTGCTGTCGATAGTGGTGCTGCAGATGGTACTGATCTACTCGTTTTCAGATTCCTTTGTGAGACGCTTGAAGGTCATGCAGGAAACAAGATCCACGCTTATGTTCCCACTGACAGAGAACTACAAGAACTACACTCAAGCTACATTTTCACCGCAAAGGGAAACAGCACACAAAAAGATCCAGGAACTCTGTCGACCGGAAACAGGAGTCTTTACCTGGGTCTCAACTGCCTTTCTATTCGATCACAGGCGCCACACCATAGTTAACTTCGCCGACCCGGCCACTATGACACCGTGGTTCAACCTACCCACCTCCGGTGACACAGAGTCTCTTCGCAGGGCGCTACTGGACATTGGCATAGAGTGCATCATTTGGGAGTTTGCTGGTTATGGAATGAAAACCGGCCAGCAGCACCTGGAGGCAGCCAGCTCGCCAATCTACATACAGCGCCGACTGGGAGAAGCAGTACTTGCCTTGCGCAGCTCACTCGAAAGCCTGGCAAACGCCAGCACGCTAAAATACAACCGAGACGGACTCGTTGTCATGGATATTGCCGAACAACAATCACCATAGCGCAGGTGGCTCCAGGTGGCTCCAGGTGGCTGAAGCCAGATACAAAGGCTAGAGCTGGCGCCCGGAAACGGACTCGTTAGAATGGGGCGGGACGTCAGACCGCCCCGCGCGGAACACGAGTGCCCTGCTAAGAGAAAACGAGAACAGAAAAGACACCACTGCCGCCAGGCCGAGCCGCAAGGGTGCATTCAGGCCGGGCCCCGGCAGCAGTGGGCCCAGAACATGCAAGGCTAGTAGCCGAACGGCCAGGGACACCAACACCACCGCAAAAAAACCCAGGAAGCGTTTTAACGAGAGTGAAGAACCCTCGTCCCTGAACGTCCAGCGTTGGTGGCCAACATAGTTAGCGCAGGTTGCGATCGAAAAACCGGCAATGGCAGCAATGCTGTCCGCCGCAGCAAACGCAGCGATGAGTATCCAGGCCACCGCGATATCAACAACCAGCCCGAACAGAGAGACCAGAAAAAAGCGACGTAGCTCCCTGAAACGGTTGTCAGGCCTGACGACCCGCATAGCAGAAATTCTCAATCAATCACTGTCTACGGATGGTAGCGCCGTAACAGGGTTGAGAACAGCGTCTTGAGGAGATCAACGTTTCCGCCGAAGGAACTAATCTTGGTAGGTACCGCACCTTCATTCGGGTAGGTGCGAATGGTTGGGATTTCTAAGACACTTAGGCCAAGCTGGGACGCTCTTACCGTTAGATAAGCGAGTAACTCGTAGTTTACAAATACATCGCGGAATGGGCATACCCGTGCATCGAGCAGGTAACGGGAAGAGTAGGCCCGATAGCCCTGGGTGGTATCCGTCAACCACTTACGCGCCGCCAGGCTTAGTATCGGCGCATGGATAAAACGAACGGCAAACCAGCGAATTAGAGGGGTATTGATACCTCGACCGCCCCTGATAAATCTTGAGGCCTGAACATAATCGACGCCTGCATCAAGCGCCGCGGCGAACCGGGGAATTGTCTCGACCCCGTCTTTGCCGTTTCCGTCTATCGTTATGACACCCGTGTACCCCGCCTCCAGCACCCAAGCATAGGCCATGCGGAGCTGGGCAGAGAGCTTTCCCGGGCCTCGCTTCACAAGCAGGGCACTGACGCCGAAGGATTCAAGCAAGCCAGGTTCTGTGGAGCCGTCCGTAGAGCCTCCATCGGCTATAACAACATCAACTGCGCTCATATGGCCCTGCTCAGCCATTTGCGCGAGCTGCCGGGTCAACCGCTCGCCTTCGTTAATGACTGGAACGACCAGGCAGTACTTGCTGCTTTTCGCACGAATACGGAGGCAATCAAACTCAGGTACGCTCCAGTCGACACGATCAATTCGGCCCGGTTGTAAGTTGTTGCTCATACCAGCTCCGCATCCCCATAGCAACGCGAGGCATAAGCGAGAGCGCGCTCAATATTGGGAAGCGTCGCCTCACCATCGTCCAACATCTCAATCGTCACCACCCGGTCAGGGCAATGCTTGCGAATAGCTGCAGCCACACCGGCATGTTCGGCGCCATGGTCTCCCAGCACCTTCAGCCCAGGCTCACTGGCATGAATATGCGCGACAAGCTCAGCACAATCCGCCAATACCATTTCGGGGTCCTCACAGTTTAGCGTCAATGCGCCTACGTCCAATTGCATTCGAATCGCAGGGTGATTTGTCGCGCGCACGATTTCTGCTGTCGATGCCGCATCAGTCATGAAGTTTGCCCCGTACTGCACAGGGTTCGGCTCGAGACAGATCACGGTGTCGTACTGTATTGCGAAGTCGCCCAGCCTCCTGAAGAAATCGCAGGCAAGCCCAGAGACTTCCGCATCCTCCAGACCGCTGCGGTCTCTATTACGTGGAGACCCGAAGACAAGATATCGAGCACCCAGACCGCCTCCCACCCGGCAGACCTGCTGCAGGTACGCCAACATCCGTTCCTGTGTGGCGGCGTCTCCAAAAACGTTCAAACCTTCGGTGCCAAACAGAAGCGATTGCATGCCAACTATCTCTACGCCTCTGTCAGCCCAGGTTGCCCGCACCCTGGTGATACCGTCGTTGGTCGCATCGGGGATACTGTCAAAGTACTTACCTGGCGCAACGTCGATCGCATCCGCACCGAATTCAGAGAGCAATTGAGCGACTTCGCCGTCATACTCCGGCGACCAGGCGATGTTCGAAATCGAGATACGCACCCTGTCTATCGGTCCCGGGGTTCCGACTGCGCGTAGGCGCGAACAGCCTGCAGCGACTCGCGTCGGCTGTATTGGTAATCTCCGGTTCCCCCCAAAACTTCTGCGTAGATGCTCCGCATATCGTAGGTCGCCGGATTGCCGTCCAGGACATTCTCAAAGCGCATATTGAATCCCTCGACTGCAAGGTCCGCCACACTCACCGGCTCGGACGTGAGGTGCAGAAGCCGCAGCCCGCAATCAACTGCGCGGGAGATGTCGAAGAACAGATTGATCATCGGGTAAAACTGGAACACGCCACGCGAATCAATAAGCTGAACATTATTGTCATGCAGAAAATCGTAGATGACGTTCTTCTTCAAACCCGGGCCCACCAGCCCGGGTAAGCGCACGATTAGGTGCTCATCAAAACGATCAGCGACGAATCGCTCCAGCAGGCGTCGGTGGAGTCCGTAGCTGTGCAGGCCTACCTCCTCCACAGCACTGTTCTCATCGACACCCACAGGGCTGAGGAATACATCAACGGTGCTAATAAGTATGAACCTGCGGGTATCCAGTGAATCGAGGCTGGAGATAAGGGTATCGATGTTGGCGCGGTCGGCTATGGGATCCCGATTGGCAATCCACTTCGCGGCCGGAGCCGCGGCGCAATAAACAGTATCCCAGGACTGCCCACGCAGTTCTGTCATATTGTTAGAGCGAAAGTACCCGGCAAACTCCGCCTGCCGCTGTAACATGGAGCCGACGAATCCGCTGTACCCAATCAGGGCGTCTTTATTACTGGCCATTGCTGTTACACGCCTTCTCTTGAAAGGAATCGTCCATCACCAGATAAGGCTGCATATACGCCAGGTAGGCCTGCTTCCCCTCCTGGCTCATTCTTGCAAAATTCTCTGGCAGCAGCGCCGCCTTCATACCCGTAGTTGCACCATACCGTGCAGCAAAGGTCGGCTGTGAAAGAAAAATAAGAGTGCTATCAGGATGCAGTATGTGACACTTCTGAATAGCTTCCAGGAGCCAGGCATTGCGATCAAACTCACCTGCCTGAATGCGCTGGTAGTTGCCCCACGCTGCCTTCCCCAGGTCCGCACCGCCGGTGAGCAGGCTTCCAAGCAATGCGACCACCATGATCGCCTGCATTACTGGTCTGGCATCAGGAGAAAACGACAGCGCAACGACGTAGCAGCTCAACAGCAGGAATGCTGAGAAGTAGCGCTGGTCGAAGTAACCGGTCAGCAAGTAGGGTGCCAATGAGGCACCCGCCAAAACCAGGGCAAGTCCGCTCCATGCCAGACGCGTCAGGATCATGTGTCGAGCTGCGAGCGGGACCAGCAGTAGCAGACCTAGTATGGGCGGAAAACTCGACATGGAACTGTACAAGGCGCCAAGCAGGCCCGGCACATTACCAAAGACGCGCAGTAACCACTGACCTGGCGCGTCGAAGGCTGTCGCGACCGCGCTGGCAGGGTAATCTGTGACAAATGCAGGCGAGGCCGAGAGTGCCACCCAGCTGTTGTCCGATGCCCAGAATCTACCGAAATGCAGCAGGGAGAACGCTATCCAGGGCGACGCTCCGATAACAAGCCCAGCGACCCAGCGAGCAGCGTTACGCCTCTGGCTTGGATCCAGCAGAGTCATACCCAGGACGAACAGTATCGACACCACCAGATAATCAAATCTCGTCAACGCAGCGAGGCCAAGACAAACGCCGCCGAGCAAAGGACGACTGCCCTGATAGCACGTCAGAGCGAGTACTATCCAGAGCAACGCCAAAGGAATAGAGCGGCCAGCGAACACTTCCGTCATGTACGGCGGCCAGAGCACAAGTCCGGTGCTGATCACGATAGCCGTAAGCGCCGGAACCCCCATACGGATTGCCTGCTGGGCGCTGAGCAGCCAAACCACCGCCACCAGAAAGACATTCATCCAGATCGCCGCCAGAGGGGAGGCGCCAAATACCTGGTGCAGAAACGCCAGCGCTACCGGATAGGCAAAGGGGAAGGAGACGGAGTGGGTATCGGACACGTAGCTCCGCCAGGTATTGAAGACGTAAAAATCACCACCGAATATGGTCTGCGCCAATTCGTAGTACGCCCAACTGTCTGGGGTAAAAAACGAGATGTTGAGGGCATATGCCGCCATAGCAAACAGCAGCAAAATCGAAAGACTACCGGAAGCCAATATCACCCTGACCGATAGCGGCGTGCTGCGCGCCTCCAACCATCGATCAAAGGTCTGCAAGTATTCAGCCGGCATGGATGTCCTCGAGCGACAGCTTTTCAATTACGTCATATACGTTATCGATCTTTCCACCGAGGATTGAGTAATACCCCGGCATACTGGCACTTTTCTCAAATAGTATGGGCCGGCCATCATTACCTTCGTTTTTTACCAGCACAGTCTTTACTTCAAGCAGCGAGTCTTTCTGTGTAGAGTCGACAAGAGTCGGTATGTAACGCGAGGCGTCACGGAGCATGCGATCAACACGGGAAATCCCCTGGTAGCTCTGTAGCCGCGCGTAGGGATCTTCCCCCGCCCGGTCATACCAAAAAAGGTGCGGCGTATAGCGCACGTGAGACAGAGAATGATAACCGCTCGGGGGAAACGGCATTACCGAAAAGTAGGGTCCATCCATGACGGTTACACCAATCGACCGCAGGGCCGGTGGCACCTTAATAATGCCCATTTCTGCGATCTCATGCTTGAGCTGCACTGAAACGGGTTGCGCGTCGCCACCCACCTGATTGAGACCGCTGTAGGTGCAATTAAAGATATAGCGGGCCCTTAATGGCTCCAAGCTATCTCCACGGCCGGTCTCCACTACCTCGGCAGTAGTCCCGCCATCAGCGGGCCGGCATGCCACAACACGCTGATTTAACCTTACCTCAATCTCCAGGTCCGCAAGCCGCTGCATTGCCCAGGATTGCAGCTGGGCCGCGTTGAAAGCGAACTCTTCAACAGCAAAGACCGCCTCGATCAGCCTATTGTCAAACAGGTCAAGGTGTTCGCCGGACGCAGGCTCAAGACGGGCGCCAATCTCCTTGCAAAAGCGCTGGAACTGTCGCGCGTTCACTTTAGAACCCTGGCGGGCTATGGCATACAGCTTGGTGAACCCTGTCTCAACCGCAAACGGAAAATCAGCAACAAATTGGGGCAGGTTCACACGACTCCGGTATGCAGTGACAAAGCTCCGAGGGTAGTGATACCCATTGTGGATTCGCGCCTGATTATTGAATGACGCGCGCGATAACAGGCGGGACTCACGTTCCAGGATGCAAACGTCTCGCAACCCTCTCGTTTCCTTCAGGTAGCACGCGATCGACACCCCAAAGAAACCACCGCCAATGACCAAGGCATCAAACACGAGCTAGGAACTCGAAGCTATCTCGCCTGCTTCGCCGACAGACTCGGGACTTGAAGCTGCGCTGCCAACCTCCACGTTTAGCCTTTCACGTCGCGTGATGACAGCGCTGGTGAACTCTTCGGAGACATAGTAGTCGGGCGCATTTGAAGCAAGCCTTGCCATATGGATCACGTACTCACCCAGCACAAAAAGCACCAGGGAAAACAGAAAGAACATTCCTGATTGCTGCAGGGATAGCGTCACCCAACCCGGAGCGACCTCCACCTTCAGCAAGGCCACCGCAACCACGTATATGGAATAGATGACATTGACGACCGCTCCAAACAGGCAGAGCAGAGTCACAGCACGCATGGGCCCCAAGGTGCTTGACACCAGGATTCTCACGCCTCGATCGATATCCTCAATCAGGCTGCTGCTGCGCTTCCTTCCAGAGCTTTCATAAAACACCGTAGACTTGCGGAATCCCGACGTCGCCGGCAGCCACGTGTAGGCCAGCCCGGACGCGGAGTGCTGCACCATGTAGTTGACCACGGTTCGGCTCAATACTCTGAATACCGGCATTTCCCTGTTCGCGTCAATTCCCAGAAGTCTGCTTACCAGCACGCCGAACACCTTGCGCAGGAAACTATAGACTGGCGATTTTTTGGCGGACTGGCTGCCCACGCCAAAGACAACATCCGCCCCCTCGACGGAGGCCTCCAGCAGCTGCGGTAGTGCCTGAAGGTCATCGCGCGCGGGATCTACGACTGCCACGTAATCCCCAAGTGCATTCTCCACTCCGGCCCATGCCGCAAGATCTATTTCGACTCTCTTCGCAAGTCGGTAAACCTGTAGATTGGGGACACCCTCTTCGCGGCACAGGGACTGGAGAAGCTCGATCGAATGATCCATGGATCCATTGTCGATAACGACGATCTCATGATCTGCCACACAGCTTTGGGCAATATCGCTGCAGCTTCGCAGGACGCGCTCAAGGTCATCATGAAGGTTATCGGCAACGAGAATGATCGAGAGAAATATTTCGTGTGGAGTACTCACTGTCTACCTGACCCTTGGATGCTCTATCGCTGCCCGACTAACAATAAGCTAAACGCGAGGTAGCCCAGCGGATGCTGATGTCTCGATTGAGAGGTTGGGCGAATAGAATGTCTTGTATGCCTGTTGTCTGTGGGCATCCGCTTCTCGAACGGTGCCAGCGTGCCCTTTTCACCGGAGTGCCCTACCTCTCCGGGCAAGGCCTGGCCGGAATCGGGATGATAGCACAGGCCGCATTTCCTGACCTACGCCAGAACCCCGCGGCGCCCGGCGGATAGCGCCGCTGGTGTGCGCCGATGGCTTGGC
Organism: Halieaceae bacterium; assembly: GCA_028282105.1. Classification (GTDB taxonomy): domain Bacteria; phylum Pseudomonadota; class Gammaproteobacteria; order Pseudomonadales; family Halieaceae; genus JANQIO01. The sequence continues at coordinate 22,816 of JANQIO010000246.1, forward strand.
ATATATTAAGCCGCTGACAAGGCTCGGCTCTGCCGAGCACCCTCTAGTTGAGAACACGCCTAAACACCCATGCCCAGTGCAAACCAAAGAAGTGGCGGCCTAACAGGCCTGAACCGAAGCCGGGATGAGTCCGCAAGCAAAGGCTCATCCTGGCACTACCGTCGGAGAGGAGCGTCTCTGTGAGGGTGTATGTTGTCATACCTTGCTTCAAGGTCACGCAGCACATTCAGCAAGTTATTGAGCTTATAGGCGGCGAAGTTCAGGGAATCGTTGTGGTCGATGACTGTTGCCCTGACGCGTCTGGCGACTATGTCGCCGACAATGTTGAGGATCCCCGGGTGACCGTGCTTCGACACGATAGCAACCAGGGTGTCGGCGGCGCCGTTATGACGGGTTATCGCCACGCGTTATCAGAGGGAGCGGATATCTGTGTGAAAGTTGACGGGGATGGCCAGATGGACCCACGGTTGATCCCGGGATTGATCGCTCCTATCGTCAATGGGCTGGCCGACTATGTGAAGGGCAACAGGTTTTTCTCTCTCTCAGACGTCTCCACCATGCCGAAGGCGCGGCTGTTTGGGAATACCGCTCTGAGCTTCCTCACCAAGCTGTCCAGCGGCTACTGGAGCATTTTCGACCCCACCAATGGATTCACTGCGATTCACCGGGCAGCACTGGGCACCCTGCCACTACACAGAATTGACCGCCGCTACTTTTTTGAGACCAGCATGCTTATTGAGCTTGGAGCTGCTCGCGCCAGGGTCGTGGATATGCCAATGAAAGCGGCCTATGGAGACGAGGTCAGCGGACTCAGGATCAAGGATGTACTGTTGGAGTTTGCCGGAAAACACGCCCGCGCCATTTTCAGGCGCACACTCTACCAGTACTATCTTCGGGACTTCTCCCTGGCATCGCTGCACTTGCCACTGGGGATCCTGTTGACAGTGTTTGGGGTCGTATTTGGCGTTTACGCTTGGTCCGTGTCAGCAGATACGGGGGTGCCCGCGACCACAGGTACGGTGATTCTATCCGCCTTGCCGACTCTGCTGGGCGTGCAATTCATCCTCAGCTTTTTTGCCTTCGATATCGCCAGTGAACCGTCGGTTCCGCTGCAGTCATTTGGAGCAAAGGACTGAATCGGTTCTTCAGCTAGCCTCCGGCGATTCCTGATAGCCCAGGAGCTCAAGACTGGGAACAAAGTCTGCGCAGGCCGCGAGGGCCTTCGCCAGCTCGACGCTCACAGAGTGCTGACGAGACTCGATTACCGTCGTTCGGGATTCCATGCTGCCGCCTTTTCCAGCGGCGTTATTGGTAACACTGGTAAAGTCCTTCCACCGCGACTCAAACGCAGGGTCATAGTTGATTTTCAACAGCCCACATAGAGTTTGCAGGTTTGACGCTGGATTCAGCGTGAACTCTTCGAAGCGAACAAAGCCAATGTCCGCGGCAAGTTCTGCGAAAGCCCTGTAGCCTTTCAAGAAACGGCGCACATCCAGCTTGTCCTCTATCTCAGGCTGACGCCTCAGGCTCTCCCACTGAGTCACCGGGTGCCTCACGATTGCGGCCTGGTTAAGATCAAAACTTGATGCCAGGACCTCCGCGGTTGTTAGCTTATAGCGCGGCTCAGTAACCCAGGGAACGCCCGTGAAATCGAGGTGCGACCAATCCCTGACCACAAGCTGGTCACCGCGTGAGCGCACAGAACGATGAATCAATTCAACAGCCTGCAGCCAGTTAAGATCATCCAGCCCGCTGGCTTTGGCCTCTGCCTGTACATCAATGCCCAGCCAGTCTCGCGCCTGAGCCAGCGGATTCGCCCTGCCACCGTTCGCAAAGGGGTGTATTTCACTGAGCAGCGCAATCCCCTGCATGGCGCCAATGCACCGCGCTACCAGCGTACCGCCGGCGCGCGCCATATGGTGAATGACGGCGATAGAATCACTCATCTGCTTGTTCGTTCGGCATTGGGTGCTATCTCTCCACAGCAACCGTCAGATTTTCAGATCGCCACTGCTTCCAAACACCTTGCACCGCCTCATGAAACTGCTGCGCAAAGGCATCGGCATCCATCAGCGGTGAGGCGATCAGTCGATCTCGCAAGCCCGCCCGGGTAGCAGCCAGAGATTTCGTGTCCGCGGCCTTCTCGGTGGCAACACGGACGTAGTCCTCAGCATCCTCTGCAATCCAGTCAGGCATGCCCAGGTTATTCATAATGCTCTCCCCCGCATGAGAGAGAAATCGCTCTCCGCGCCGGGTAAGGACAGGCACACCCATCCAAAGTGATTCAAAGCTTGTCGTACAACCGGTATAGGGGAACGGATCCAGGCCGATATCCACACGGCCGTATGATTCGAGGATATGCTCCCGGGACCGGGACGCCTCGAACATAAGCCGTTCTTCCTCAACCCCCAGCGCCACAAAGTCGCCCAGCAGCTTGTCGCGGTATACCGGGTCGGTGAGCACCTGATTCTTGAGCAACAGCCTGGCGCCCTCTACGGACTTGAGCACTTCAGCCCACAACTCTATAACCTTCCGGTTTAACTTCGCGAAGTTATTGAAGCTGCCAAAGGTGATGTAGCTATTCTCTGCAGCCGGCAAGGTGGACACGTCCGGGGAGCCCTGGGGCTGCGAGAGGCACTGGTAGCTATGGGGAAGCACCAGGGGTTTCTCTACAAAATGGGCTTGCTCATCCGGCGGTGTCACCCATGGGTCGCCGATGATGTAGTCGATAGCGTCTAGACCCGTGGTCGAAAGATAGCCCAGCCAGGTAATCTGCACGGGTGCGGGCTTACGGGCGAAGGTGCCCATGCGGTTATGCGACGTGTGGCCAGATACGTCAAGCAGCACGTTTACGGCATCACCGTGGATCTTCGCCGCCAGCTGCTCAGGAGTATCGCGGTAACAAAGATCCCATTTGTCGGCCATTCTGGCGAAGCGCTTGCTGGTGTCATCCTGCACGACCACCGTGGAGTACAGGTAAAGTTCAACGCCCATGGCCGCCAGCTTGCCCAGCACGGACTCCAGGAAAAAACCAACCGGGTGATCCCGCATATCCCCGGAGACGATGCCCAGACGCAGGGGGGCTTCACTGTCTCGCGCAACTGTCCAGGAAGTATAGCGCGGCGTGTCGCTGTGGAACTTTGTCGCCCACCCCCTGGTGATATCCAGCAGCTCCTGGGCTGTGACCTCAGGATTGTAGAGGTGGGCAAAGATCCAATTGCTGTGGTGCTCCGAGCTAGCCAGCGGAGACGCCAGTGCGCTGTCATAGTAGTGCATGGATTGGTCATAGACGCCGGTCAGTGAACTGATACCGGCCAGGTTTAACTGGGCGGAAAAATAGTCGGGCGAAGACTCCAGAATCGACCTGTAGATGCCTATCGCCTCGGCAAAGCACTTGGCGTTCTGGTAGCAGATGCCCAGGCGATTCTTAATTGAAAGATCATCAGGCCTTTGCTGTGAGCCTGTCTTGGCAAACTCCAGGGCCTGGTCGATTTTCTGCTGCCCCATCAGGGCGTCAACCAGTGTGTTGTAGGCGCCGATCATGGACTTGTCCATAAGGATCAGCCGACGGCACTCCCATTCCGCCTGCTGCAACTCACCTTCCGCCAGCAACACCTCGGTCAGGGCCGTCATCGCGGGTTTGTGCCCGGGATTAATGCCTAGTGCTTTCTTCAGTAGTTGCCGCGCTTTTTCATAGTGACCGCTTCTGGCGGCAATGCGCCCCAGCAGGACGATAGCGGCCACCGCGTCACCCTTGAGCGACAGCGCCTGGCGGGCATGGCGTTCCGCCTGCATAACATGGCCAAACTCCATGCATGCCACGCCCGCGTTGATGTGGTGAACCGCTTCCGCGGGATTGACCAGCAGCGCCTTCTCGTGGGCGGCGAGACTGGCAGCCGCCATGGATTTCTCCATATAAACGACACCGAGCTGCCCCCAGGCCTCGTCGTGATGAGGGTCGAGATTGACCACCAGGTTAAATTGCTGGATGGCCTCATCCAGCGCCCCCAGGTTAGAGAGCGCCAACGCATAGTAGTAGCGTGCAGACAGGTTGGCATCGTCCTGCGTAAGTGCATGCTGGCTACGCTGCTTCAGTTCAGCGTAACGCTCGGCGCTAGCGAGCTGACGAAGCTCCTCAATGCTACCCGCGGCTTTGGCCACAGGACCGCCAGCTTGCAGTGCAGACTTGAGCTCCTGCAGCGCTTCCGAGCCTGGCAGTCTGGCGAGCCCGTCGCTGACTACGCCAAGCGCTTGTGATGGGCTACCACTTTGAACAAGGTGATTGGCAAAATAGCCGACGAAGTCGGCATTGTCCGGTTGCAGCCTAACGGCTTCCTGCAGCAACGGTGTCGCATGGGCCTGGTAGCCCGCGGCGCGGGCGATGCGACCCAGGTAGTGATAGGCGCCGGCATGTTCCCGATCCTGGGCAATAATCTCCTTCAATAGCCGCTCCGCGGTCGCGCTATCGCCAGCGTCGATAAGCTGGCGCGCCCGGGCGAACGCAGTATCAACTGGCTGCTTTTTACTACTCTTCTTGGGCATAACCGGAGGGAAAGAACTGAGGAACTTAAACGCCGCCAATCATAGCAGAACTCGGAAAGCGAATAAGGAAAAAGAAAAGAAAAAGGGGGCCGAAGCCCCCTTTAACGAACAGTGATGTTCGACTAGCTTACTTGACGGACCAGTAAACCGTATCGGTAGAGCTGTCAGCCAGGTTCACCTGCGTGGTAGCCACGTCGATGTCTGAGCTGGGTGCTACAACCGTTACCGTAGCTGCGCCGCGGCTGCCGCCTTCGAACTCAACCAGGTCAGTCATACGCAGTACCAGGTTCTCACCCGCCGGCAGCGTACCAGAAGCGGCAGGCAGCTCAGTCGCCGTCACACCGTCTTCCGTGCGGAAGGTGATCTCGTAGGTAACGTCAACACCGCTGCGGCTGTTGAGCAGCAGACGCTGGTTGTAGTCAGCAAACGTGGTCACGTAAGCCACTTCAACCGTGGTGCCGTTACGAACGATGTTACCAACACTGCTGGTCGCGGTGGTGGCGCTCGGGCTGGAGTTGGTCTCAGCATGAGTCAGCACAACCGTCGCGGTGTAAGCGGCGTTCGGAATCACTTCCTCGTCACCGTCAACCGTGGCACACAGGGCACGACCGTTACCGTCAGCCATATCAATGGTAGCCATTGAGAAAGACGCGGTATCCGGAACCAGCGCAGTGGAGCCTGACGGGTCACAGGTGCCGTCAGTAGCGCCACTCACGTAGAAGCCGGAAGACGTGTTGAAGCCGAAGTTGCCGCTGTAGGTCACGGTAGAGTTGGACGTAGCGTCAACCAGGTTTGCGAAGGTCGCCGCGCTCAGGTCAGATGCCAGCGAGAAACCGGTCAGCGCATCGGCAGTGAACAGGCCCAGAACACCAGTGGTGCTGGTAGAGGCGCCGTCGACAAACTCGGTGAAGCCAGTCTGTACTTCCGCCGTCGCGTTAGCAGGCGTGAAGTCGATATCCAGCGCGTCTGCGATGGACACCACACCACTCGCCGTCTGGTCGGACAGTGCGGGACCACCTGCCAGAGCGTTGCCCTGGTCGGTGTAGACACGCATGCGAACATCCAGGCTGGAACCGGTCAGGCCAATACCCAGGCTCGGGTTTTGGAAGTCGAGGGTTACGGAAGCCGTCTGGTTGAAACCAGCACCGCCGGCCAAAACACCGAATACTGCGCTGGTATCGCCGGTCAGGCCGTCGGTCAGAGACGTGCTGGCAGTACCATCCACGTCAACCGCGCCCTGCGGCAGATCAGACAGCAACGTGCCGCCAGTCCAGTCATAACGGATATAAATCTGGTCGTTTGCAGGGACACCGACCTGAATGAGGCCTTCCACGTCCAGCGCGCCCGTAGTATCGCCCACACCTACCGGCAGAACACCCGTGGTAGTCGGCGCAATCGACTCGTTGGCGATCGCGATTTCAGTCGTCAGATCGTCGTCGGAGACGTTGAACGCAGCCATCGCGCTCACAGAGATGCCAGTCGCCGCGCAGGCCACCGCCACACTCAGTACCTTTTTATTGAACATATTGTTACTCCTAACTTTTCAGTCCAAATCAACGTTGATGAGCCTATGCAATGGTGTGGAATCCCCGACCCCCTGAATAAGCTATTCCGAATTATCCACGCGAACGCCCGATAATCAAGCGCTGCGCGATAAACATACCGCACACAGTACATGCCAAAAATAGCACCTCAGCGGAGAGATTCAACCAAATTAGCGATCTTTTGCGGCATTGTGACGGAATTCACACAAATTCTGCTCACAATACGCTCCAGCTCTGCAGCCATACCGTCAGCGGGCTCAGCGGTCGGTAAAACCGGCCCCGGAATTGGCCCGAAACACATCGGTCAGCTGCTTGGTCAGGTTCTCGGAATCCGCCGGCGTTTCCATAATGTAGGGAATGATCATGACCAGCAGTTCCCGGCGTTCTTCAAGCTCACCGTCCGACCGAAACAGGGCCCCCAGACCAGGCACTCCACCCAAAAAGGGTACCCCGGTTTCGGTATCGCTGGTAGTGCTGGAGATGAGTCCACCCAGCAGAATCGAGCCGCCATCCCGCAGGGTCACCATCGTGGTCAAACTGCGGTTCCGGATGGTGGGGGAGTCAATGCCGCTGGTTTCGTTGACTTCCGCCTCACTGAGTTCCTGGGTAACCTCAATATCTACAAAACCGGAGTTATGCACTACCGGGCGAATCTGCAACTTAACGCCCGTGCTACGGTAGACCACCTCGGTGACAATGGGCGCATCGGGATTATTGGTGGATTGTGAGGCCGTGGTGAGCACAGGAATCTCATCGCCGACGTCGATGGACGCTGTTTGGCCACTTTTGACCATCAGTCGAGGCCGAGACCGAATCTCGGCCCGGCGGTTCTCGTACAGCACCTTGAGAATGGCGCGCACATCACCTGCTTTGTCCAGTGTTGCTGAAAAAGCCGACCTTCCTGAATCGAGGAATTCCAGTGTCTGGGTCGTCAGGTCGTAACTGTTGTTCAGTGATGATCGGGTCAGGAACTGGAAACTGGACGAATCGGTGTCAGTGAGCGAAATCTCCGCCAGCAGCACCTCCACCAGTACCGAGGGCGCTACCTGGTCCATTTCCTGTATCACAGGCAGCAGTTCTGCCCACTGCTTACCTGAACCACGGAAAATGATGGCATTGCGATTGGTGTCTACAACAAACTGGTTTACGCCCCGATTCCGGCTGATATTTCCGCTCCGTCCCCGCGGCCCCGCCGGATTGCTTGCGCCACCCTCGAACTCGAGCTCTTCCGCATCTTCATTGCCCAACTGGTTCAGCAGATCGACAATGTAATCGGCCTGGGTATTATTTACCTCGTAGCTGAAGATGCCGTCCTCAACCGCCAGCTGCTGGCGCCGGTCGATAATCCTTGCCCAGTTTGCAACATGCTCCAGCGTTTCCTCTGACGCGGCGAAAACGACAATCTGGTTAGTGCTCTTTAATGGGATGACCATGATGGCGCCATTCGGCGGCCGCGTGCTGACGTCATAGCCCTCGGATTGCAGAATCGATACCAGGTCAGTTGCGAGATCGGCTACACGCGCATGGGCGGGCTCTATGCTAATGGAGAACCTGCCCCGCATCTGCGGCTGATCCAGCACCTCAATCATGGCCAGCGCTTGCTCGACAACGCTGACCTTGCCAGTTAGCACCATGGCGTTACGGGAAGGGTCCATCTGTACTTTGAGATCCTGCCCTTTCAACCCCGTTCTTAGCCAGTTATTGACCTTGGAGGGTTCGACCGCCTTCAGCGGCACAAACACGAATACGGGGCGATGGCTCTCGGGCACTTCCGGCAATGCCAGACCGGTGACCAGGATAGGCACATCACTGCTGCCGATGTTCTTGTCGACGGTGAAGACGAACACGCCCTGGTCGTACCGGGTTCGAACACCGTAGTCGACCAGCGTTCTACGCGCGACGCGAAACAGCTGCTCCGGCTCAATCGGAGCCGTCAGGCGCAAAGTGACCAGATCAGACAGCGCAGTAACCGATGTATCGAGTGAATAGGGCAGACCGAGTTGTTCGCCGAAAACGAGGTCGATAAACGCTGGAACCGGGAGGTTGCTATAGCTGGCCTCAATATCCTCGCCGTCCAGTTCGGGAACGTAATCCTGATCTACCGTGACCGCGATGTTCTTGAGCTTGGGCAGACTGGCACCCGATCCCACCCGTGTTTCGGGGTCAACCAGCTCGGCGTCGACGGCTGTAGCCCCGGCTCCTTCGGCCTGCGCATTGACCTCGGCACGTCTTTGGGTCGCGGAACCTTGTGCCTCGTCGACGCCTTCCGCGTTGTAGAGTCCCGGATCGCCCTGCCGGTTGTAGTCGCGCATCGCGGTGCAGGAGACCGTCACCAGCGAAATCAGGGCCGCAAGGCATACTGAGCGCAAGCAACAGGGCGCACTGTTCACGTCAACAGCGACGGAATTGCCGACTACTCCCATTGGAACAGCCGATACTCAACAATTTCGCCGCTCTCTGCGCCGGTAATCTGTAGGTAAGTGTCCGATATTCCCGACACAACCCAGCCTTCTGCAACCACGGTTTCCAGCTCCACCTCAATTAAACCCGCATCATTAGCGGAGGATATCATGAGCGCACGTTGATCATCCGGCATTTTTACTGGCTTCAACATGGCTGCCAACCTGGGCTCACGCAGGATAGCCACCAGTTGGAGATGCTTGAACACTCCGGGGCGGCCCTCGGTTTCCGGCTCCGGTTCAGGCTCAGGCTCCGGTAGTTCATCCTCAGCCGGCCCCTCGCCACGGCGCCACTGTTCGCTGGCCATCAGCACCGCCATCAAATCATCGACCGGCGGCGCGGTCAGCGCCCAGGATTCCCCGAGCCTGAATGAATTGCTGCCAGGCGCCGGGCTGCCGGTCAGCGTACCCAGCAATATCCCAACTGCCAGACCGCCTCCCGCAGCTGCCGCCGCCAGCCTCAGAGGCAATGGAAGGTTCAGGAAAGCATTCATCGTTCCGCCACCCGCTCGGCACCCTCGATAATGAAATCCGCGGCCAGTTGCATACTGAATCGGTCGCCCCTCAGCGGTGAATAGGAGAGATCTTCCACGGTGACAGCTCTCTCCGATCTCGCCAGCAAATCGAGAAGTGAACGCACATCGCTGGGCTGGATGCGGCCACTCAGCTCCGCCTTGATCTGCCATAGGGGAGGCTCCACCCCCTGCAACGGCCGCAATTCGGACAAGTTGAGACGCACCTGCTCGAGCCTGCTCTCGGTGGCAACGTACCGTAACCAGGACTGGAATTCAGCTCCGGCGAGGCCACGGCTGCTTGCCTTCCAGAAGCGACCCAGCAAGGCAGCATTCTGCTCGCGCTCAGCCGCCAGAAAAGACTCAAAACTGGCCTGCTCCACCTCCTGCAGGGAATCCAGCTTTGCCGATCGGGCGGCGATGCGTTTAAAGTCCTGTGCGGATTCCGCGCGCCAGTCATCCAACACCAGAGTCAGGTAGCACACGAAGATCATCGCCACCGCATATACCATCCAGCGCAACCGCGGTGTTGTATTTAGTTGGCGCTTCAGGTCCAGCACCAGGCTGTGCTCAGCCAGTTTCGCCAGCGACGGGTTCATGAGCGCACCTGGTTTATCACAAGAGAGATGTCGTGTTCGCCGTCTCGAAGCCCGGGCTCAATGCGCGCATCCAGGAAAAAGCTGCCTGACTCCAGGCGACTCACAACCTCCCGGCTATCCAGCTCGGGGTTCTTGACCACCACCTGCAAGCTGCCCTGCTGATACTCCCATTCCACGAGTTCATAGGGCTGATCGGCCAGCAATCGGGTGAATTCCGCCACCACTTCCAACTGCGTATAGGCGGGAAGCTGTGCAGCAAGCGCCCGATTCGCCGCGCTAAGACGCTCTGCGTCCAGCCGATATTGCAGCTTCTCACCCAATGACGCCTCAAGGTCGGCAATATTGCCCTCCAGGTAACTGGTTCGAATTGCAAAGGCTGCCAGAACTCCCAGCTCCAGGCAGAACACCATGGTCGCAATCAGCGCGCCGCCCCACATCAGGGCCTTTTCGTCCCTCAGAAGCTGGCGCCAGTCCAGCGCGGGCTCACTCCATGGCTCTGGTTGCCACCGGGGGGCCGCCTGACCAACTTCCGGCACGCCCTGTGTTCGTGCGCCGCGCTGCCAGGCGCTCGCGGCCTCTTCGCTGAAGGGCTGCCGGCACCATCGGGACTCAACAAGGCGGCCGCCCTTCCATAGCTGGTAATCGATTCCTTCCAGACAGGCACAGGCCTCAGGCCCATCCCTGCCCGGCGCGAGCATTACCGTCTCGGGAAGTAGGCGATTCTTGCCAGCACCGGCCGGCAGGCCGCCTCTTGCCTTCTCGAGCCACTCCGAATCCCATATCCATACCGCCGGCGCCGCAGATTCAGGGTCGGCAACGTAATGCCCCGGCCTGGGCCAGGGGCTGTGTTTGCGGACCTGCTGCTCAATATAGGGGCGTCGCGCCGCGGACGGCACTTCCTTCAGGTCTACGGTAAAAAACAGACACTCACTGCGGGCGATAAGCACACACGCCGACCGCGCTGGTACCTCTATCGACTCTATGCTGTCCCCGGAGAGGATGTGGTATGTCCTAGAAGACACTTCCTTCGACACTGAAGGCAGTTTCAAATGCCTGCCTTTCTCCACTGTTTTCCGCCAGGTGGTTGTAGTCCATCTGCCAAGGTCCATAAAACCCGTCCTGAGTCATGGTCAGGCTCTGCACGATAAAATAAGAGCAGGCACTGCACCAAATCTTTACATTGAAACTGTCTGAGGGGAAAAACCGGAATTCGTTCTCTTCCCACACGTTGATTACACCCACCGCATCGGCAACGCCATCGAGGGTTCTGAAGGCATGACTATTTCTGGCTGCAATCAGCTCCTCGACCTCTCCAGGCGTCAGGCGAAGGCGCATGCGTAGCAAGGGCGCAGGGGCGGTATTCACATTGAGCGCATTTGCATAGGCAATGGTGAAGAGCTCCCGCCAGCGCTCCCGGGTATCTCCCTCCAGCAGCGCCTCCCAACCCAGCACATTGAAGAGCTCTTCTTCCGAGCGCAGGTACCAATTGGTAGGACCGGGCAGCCCGGTATTTTCATATTGCAGCAGCTCGGCACCATTGAAGCGGCGGTTTTCGTTTTCATCAATGTAATCTGCCAGCGCCGCTGCCAGCTCCTGGGCTTGCTGGGTACCTACCTCGGGCTTTAACACTTCCGCCAGCAACTTCTGAGTGGATTCTGCGTTTACGGCCAACAGCCCCGCCTGATCCTGAATGCTGAAAAAGGCGTTGCCGACCCCTCGATACAGAGCTCCGTCCAAACGAATCTCATTACCTACCGGCGTGAGGGTTGAGACGCTCTCGTCTTTGGGGACATTCTGATCTTCCTGGTAGACGGTCAGGCCGGCCAGCGTTCGTCTGCGGGTAGCGAGCATGTAGTGAACGCTGGCTGCTGTCGAAGCCATGTCCAACTCGGTATCTACGCGCTGTTTTAGCGCAAGCGCCTGCAGTACCTGTTCCTCAACATAGCTGTGAAACAGGCCGGCGAGGACGACCAGTATTGCCACCATCCATATCGTTGCAGCGAGTACGAAGCCTTCTTGCCTAGTCGCGACCAAAGAGCACCACCTGGCTGGGCACATATTGACTTTTGCGGATGGAAATCACCGCGGTTAGGGATTCGGCCAGACGCCTGTCATCAGCATCTCTAGTGAACAAGCTGAGCCGTATCGCCTGTGGAATCTGACGGTCCTCACCGACCACCCAGGCCTGCTTCCACTGCCCAGACTCCGACAGATACTCGAATGCCGCCTCGACACTCACCGGCCACTCCCGCACCACTACTGGCGCATGGGGCGGTTCCTGGTAGATCAGGCGCCTGTGGACGTCATCGGCCGCCAGCCCCCAGCGGAACTCAGTGGCGACGCCGGAGCGACCCCAAAGCGGTGAAAAACTGGCGCCCCGCAGATTGTCGGGTGATCCGGTGAACGCCAGTTCGTCATCGAAATACGGCACTACGGACTCCAGGCTTGAACGCCACCAGCCGGCCACCAGCGCTTCCCGTGTCTCCACCAACTGTCTTTGTTTGAGGCGTTGGTAGGAACCCAGCATGTAGGCATAGCCCTGAAACATGACGGAGCTGATCATGCCGATAAGCGTCAATACGACCAGCACCTCCAGGAGCGTCAGACCGCCCTGCCGCACGCTACTGGATTTCAAGGTTCCGGACCCTTTCATACTGAGCGACGCGAAACGTCCAGTTGCCAAGCGGACGGGATTTGGAGAACAGCGCGAGGTCAACCGCGTAAAGCCCATGGTCGTAGGCACCGACACTTCCTACCCTGCCGCGACCCACCGTGACGGGCTCGACCAGACTTGCTGTCCAGGCGCAGTCATAGCCATTGATCTCAAATCTACCGCTGGCGCCATCAGCCAGGGTCAACAGCTGCACCTGCCGGTAAGCTTCCAGCAGAGTATTCTGCGACGCTACTACCGCTTCCGCCCTGCGCAGCGAAATTAAATCGGTGTTGACCAGGCCGAACAAACCGGCCAGCGAAAGGCTCAGTATCACCATAGCCACCATCGCCTCCACCAGCGTGAATCCGCGGGAAGCGTGCGCTCTAAGTCTCATCTTCCTTAAGCTCCGGCTCGCAGAAAGGTGCCGCCAGGCTATAGTTCCAGACCCGATCCGACTGATGGGAAAGCGTGATCACACCACCTGTGCAGAACCCATTGCTTTTGAATACCAGGCCGTCCGAAAAGGCGACGTTCCAGCCATCGGGTACGCTCATAACTTGCGCCCCAGTCGCCTGCACAACGCCAGCTACAATATCCGACCGCCGGGTATTGGCGTCAATTGAGAGAAGGTGGATATCTCGCAACAACTGATCGCGCTCGCCGCGGAGCACCAGGTTGTCATAAATAAGGCCCACTCGAGGTACGATCAGGCTGCTGACCAGACCCAGCAGCACGAGCACCATAAGAATTTCGAGCAGAGTGAATCCGCGCGACCGATTACTTCGTGTCTGGGACAAATCCAACATCTGCGTCCAGGCCCTCGCCGCCGGGCTTACCATCAGCCCCGAGCGAGTACAGGGTAAAGTCCTGTAGCCCAGCAGGCTCCCTCGCATACTCGTAATCACGTGACCAGGGATCCAGTGGCACCTCGTCGTCAAGATACGGGCCCTGCCAATTGCTGGCAGCGCGCTCATCCGAAGGCGCGCGAACCAGAGCCTCAAGACCCTCGTCCGTTTCCGGGAAATCACCGACGTCCAGCCGATAGGTCAGCAGTGCCCCCTTGAGCATCTTTACCTGGGTTTCCGCTGTCTTCACTTTGGATGAGTCCAACTTGCCAAACAGGCGTGGCCCTACCAGACCGGCAAGCATGCCGAGAATCACCAGCACCACCAGCAATTCGATCATCGAAAAACCAGCCTGCCTGACCTTAAAAACACTCATTTTCATCAATTAACCACTTAACTATCCGGCTATTAGAAAGCAACGTCGTTGACGCTGGTGATGGCGAGAATAACACCGAGAATCATGACTCCAATAACCGCTCCAATGATCAGGATCGCCGCCGGCTCAATTAGGGCCAACACCTGCGCGGTACGGGTCTTTCGTGTTTTTTCGCAGATACTCGACACAGAGCTCATCATCTGCGGCAGGCGGCCGGTCTTTTCCCCGACTCTCACCAGGTTGTACGCCGTCGGAGACAACACGTGATTTTCCTTCAGGGCGTCAGACAGGGCATCGCCGCCGCGCACCGCCTGCTCAACGCGATAGAGGCGCTGCCGGCGAATCTCCAGCTGTACATTATTGCGTGACAGTGCCAGCGCTGACACTAGTTCCACGCGATTGTTGAGCAAGGCGGCCATTGAGCTGGCCCAATTCCCTATGTCCCGCTCATGAAGCCAGCTGCCGATCAAAGGCAATCGCGCGGAGAAATTAAGCATGCGCGTTCGAAACCCGGCATCGCGCAAGCGTACAGTAAGCAACGCCGCCAGACCGCCGAGCCCGGCGACCAGGAAGTACCAGTTTTCGTTGAACCAGAGGCCACCGTTGATCACGATGTTCGCCAGCAAGGGCATATCGTCATTGCCCTGCACAAGATTGGCGAACTTTGGCACGACAAATGCGAAGATCAGTACGATGGCTCCGATTCCCGAAAACACCAGGATGGCCGGATAGATAAGGGCGCTGCGAAACTCATCGCGCACCGACTCGGCGTAGTGCAACTGATCGACGGCCTCGCGCAGGGAGGCGGACAGTGCGCCAGTCGCCTCGCCGGTTTCGACAAGTTGCAAAACCACTGGAGGCAGTACCAGCTTGCCTTTGCGAATGGCGCTGGAAAGGCTTTCCCCACTCTGGAGCTGCTGGCCAATCTGAGTGAAGAACTCGTTGATTTCAGGGTGATACTCGCCCTGCTGCAAGGCATCAACTGCTTCGGCGATGCCTACCTCAGATTCCAGCAGGGTACAGAACTCATCCAGTGCCTGGATAATGTGCTCGCTGCGAAGCCGGCGCCTGGTGGCCCTAGAGGCAGTTTTCGCCGGTGAAAAATCAAACGGCGCCACACCTTGGGCTTCCAGAACGCGTTGCGCCTCTCGCTCGCTGGGTGCATCGATCAACCCGCTGACTATCTCACCGTCGCGAGTAAACGCCTGATAGCTGAGCTTCATCAGGCCGCCTCTGCTTCCATGCCCGTCACTCTATACACTTCTTCGACAGACGTTATGCCCTTGGCCACTTTGAGCAGGCCATCCTGCCGCAGGGTCCGATTACCCTGCCTGGCGGCCAGCTGTCGCATTTCATGGATTGGCCGGGAGTGGACAATCATGTCATGCAACTCGGGCGTCACAGAGATGAGCTCGTAAATGCCGCTGCGGCCCTTGTAGCCGGTGCCCTGACAGCGAGGACAACCCACCGCCTTGCGCGCAGCGATCTCAGCTCCACTGTAGCCGGGAACGGACGCAATCTCCCCTCGCATCTGCTCACCGAGCTCTACCGGTTCAGCGCAGTGATCGCATAGTGAACGCACCAGCCGTTGGGCCTGGACTCCCAGCATCGGGGCTGCGACGAGGAAAGGCTCTACACCCATATCGACCAGGCGGGTAAATGCAGATATCGCGTCATTGGTATGCAGCGTGGAGAGTACCAGGTGCCCCGTTAGCGCCGACTGGATAGCAATTTCTGCGGTTTCGAGATCACGTACCTCACCGATCATGATGACATCTGGATCCTGGCGCAGGATGGCCTTAAGCGCCCTGGCAAAGGTGTAGCCAATCTCGGCGTGTGCCTGGATCTGGGTAATCCCATCCAGCTTGTACTCCACCGGATCTTCTACCGTAATGATTTTCTTTTTTCCGTCATTGGAAGAATCCAGTGCGGAGTAGAGCGTAGTGGACTTACCCGATCCGGTGGGCCCGGTCACCAACACAATACCATGGGCTTCGCCCACCCATCGCTGCATCAGCTCCAGGTGATCCGCTTCCATGCCCAGGGTGGCAAGCGTCACTTCGTCTCGCTGCTTGGGCAGCAGACGCATGACAATGGATTCACCCTGCACGTCAGGTACCGTTGACACGCGAATGTCCATCTCCCTGCCACTGACGCGGGTTGTTAATGAGCCGTCCTGGGGCAGGCGCCGCTCGGCGATATCCAGATCCGCGATCAGCTTGATCCTTGAAGCTATGGCGGCAAACCGATCCTGTGGCTGCTCCAGCCGCGTATGCAGCACGCCGTCGACGCGAAAGCGGACGGCAAAGTTTGTTTCTCCGGGCTCAACGTGTATATCCGAGGCGCCGGCGTCCAGGGCCTGGGACATCATATTGTTTACAAACTCAATAATTGGCGCCTCTTCCGCCAGCTCTGCCAGCGCTCTCGCACCTTCCCCTCCCTGGAACAGATCCTCTACGGCGTGCTCACGCCGCAGGTAATCAGCGTAACCATCTACATACTGCTGATTGGCGAGAAAGTAGCGAATCTCAAAATCAGAATAAAAACGATCAAGCACTTCGCGAGCGA
>JANQIO010000009.1 GCA_028282105.1 Halieaceae bacterium
GCCGGCAATTATTCCGCCTCTCGATGCATCTGGCCATGTTCCACGTGGAACATCGTCGTCTTCGCTTCGGCCCCTTGCCAGATCGCAGCGACATCCTTCTTCTGAATGCACGTTACAAACTGCTGTACACCGAGCCCCTCGAGCATGGACACCACTTGCTGGCAATGCTCTATGTCCAGTTCGGCTGCCAGGTCATCTACCAGGTAGACACAGGGCGCCTGCCCGGACTGTCGCAACACCTCTCCCTGTGCCAGCTTCAGCGCACATACCACCAGTTTTATCTGGCCCCTGGACAAGCTGTCGGCCGCCAGTTTGCCGGCATGCGCTATCCTGATATCTGCTCGCTGCGGCCCAACATGGGTAAAACCCTGTCGCTGGTCGGCTGATAGTGAAGCTTGCAAGGCCTCGAGCAGCGGCTTATTTCGCTCCCAACCCCGTCTATAGCGCAACTCTACTTGTTCCAGGCGCGGCGACAGCTGGGTGAGGAAGCTCAGAAACACCGGCTGGAGGGTGGCTAAATACGCTGTTCGAGCCCGGTCTATCCGCTCACCAGCGGAGGCTAGCTGCAAGTCCCAGGGCGCAATGACATTGGGATCAATTTTACCACGGCGTAGTAGGCTATTGCGCTGTTTTATGGCCTTTTGAAACTGCTGCCAGCTGGTGAGGAACTGATGTTCCACGTGGAACACACCCCAATCGAGGAACTGCCTTCGTTCTACCGGCCCCCCTGTAAGAATCCCAAAGCTGTCGGCGTGGATGAGTTGTAGTGGTAAAGCAGCCGCCAGCTCAGCTCGCGCATTAACTGCTTCACCCGCTATCTTCGCCTCGAGGCTACCGTCGCGCTGCCGCGTTACGCCAAGGCTACGAGTACCACCCTGATCAGAGTCGACCTCTCCGTACACCGTACAGGACGGCTCTCCATGAGTGATGACCGATTTGATCTGTGCTGTGCGGAAGGAGCGGGCCAAACCCAGAAGGTGGATCGATTCCAGCAAACTGGTTTTGCCGCTGCCATTATCTCCGTGGAAGATATTCACCGGCCCCAAGTCCCGGAGACTCTGCTCTCCGAGGTTCCTTACCCCGCGGACGTCGAGCCGCGTCAATGCCACGGTCGGAGCGGCCTAGAGCCTCATTGGCATGACGACGTACAGGGAGTCGCCGTTCTCCGGCTCCTCCAGCAGCGCGCTGCTATTGGGGTCCGACAGCGAGAGCTTCACCTGCTCGCTATCCACCACGCCCAGGACATCCAGCAGATAGCTGACATTAAAGCCAATCTCGAGACTGTCACCGCTGTAATCGACGGTGACGGTTTCTTCCGCCTCTTCCTGCTCCGGATTGTTTGCAACGATCTCCATGGCGCCCGGTGCCAGCGTCAGGCGCACGCCCCGATATTTTTCATTGGACAGGATCGCGGTGCGGGTGAAGGCCTGCCGCAGGTCCTCTCTGGCACCCAACACCGTTTTGTCCGGATTGCGGGGCAGCACGCGCTCATAATCCGGAAACTTCCCATCCACCAGTTTTGACGTAAAAGTAAAGTCTTCCGTTGTTGCCCGTACGTGGTTGTTGCCGATGACGATAGCCACCTCGGCACCATCGTCCTGCAACAGTCTCGCTAGTTCCAACACGCCCTTGCGCGGCAAAATCACCTGCTTGGTCTCCTCCACTGGAAACTCACTATCCAGCGAGCACATCGCCAGGCGATGGCCGTCAGTGGCAACCACTCGCAGGCTCTTGGGTTGCAGCTCCCACAGCATGCCGTTCAGGTAATAACGCACATCCTGTTGTGCCATGGCAAAGGCCGTGCGATCGATAAGGCGTCGCAATTGTCCTTGCAGCAGGGTCACCTTATGCGTGCCGATGCTGTCCTCCACATTGGGGAAGTCACGCGCAGGCAAGGTAGACAGCGTGAACCGGCTGCGGCCAGAGCGCACCGTAACCTTGCCCTCTTCAACAGAAAACTCGATGTCGCAGCCTTCCGGAAGTGACTTGCAGATATCCACCAACTTGCGCGCCGGCACGGTGATCTCGCCGCTATCGCCGCTGGCTGATTCCAGACGCAGCCGGCCCACCAATTCCACTTCCAGGTCGGTCCCTGTCAGTGACAACCACTCGCCGTCGAGCACCATCAGCACATTGGCAAGAATCGGGAGCGTCTGGCGGCGTTCTACCACGCCTGCCACCAGGTTCAGAGGCTTCAACAGCGCATCCCGTGAAATGGTGAACTTCATCTAGCAGTTTCCTTTGTCTGTGTAGAGCGTTGTTATAGAAAGTCTGTGTGGTGTACGGAGCCCGCTGAGTACCGCTCAGGTCGTCAGCGAACGGAGCAGGTTTTTGTAGTCTTCGCGAATATCTGAGTCCGTTTCGCGCAATTCCCGGATCTTTCGACAGGCATGTAAAACCGTGGTGTGATCACGACCACCAAAGCTATCACCAATTTCCGGCAGGCTGTGGTTGGTCAACTCCTTGGCCAGTGCCATGGCCACCTGGCGGGGCCGCGCAACCGAACGACTGCGACGCTTTGACATCAGGTCGGATACCTTGATTTTGTAATACTCGGCAACTGTGCGCTGGATATTATCAAGGCTCACCTGCTTATCTTGCAACGCCAGCAGGTCCTTGAGGCTGTCCTTGATCAGGTCAACATCGATGGGCTTTGAAGTGAAGTGAGCACTTGCTATCACTCTCTTCAATGCGCCCTCAAGCTCTCGGACATTTGAGCGTATACGCTGGGCGATAAAGAAGGCGGCATCCGGTGGCAGTTCGATGCGGGCCTGTGTCGCTTTCTTCATAAGGATCGCCACACGAGTCTCCAGCTCCGGCGGCTCCACCGCCACCGTCAGCCCCCAGCCAAATCGAGACTTGAGGCGCTCCTCCAGACCCTCAATTTCCTTGGGGTAGCGATCACAAGTGAGGATCATCTGCTGCCCACCCTCCAACAGCGCATTAAAGGTGTGGAAGAACTCCTCCTGGGAACGCTCTTTGCCGGCGAAGAACTGTATATCGTCGATCAGCAGCGCATCGACCGAGCGATAGTAGCGCTTGAAATCATTGATGGCATTGAGCTGTAGTGCCTTGACCATATCCGCCACAAACCGCTCCGAATGAAGGTACACTACCTTGGCCTCGGGGTTGCGGCGCAGCAGGGCATTCCCCACCGCATGCATCAAGTGGGTTTTACCCAGGCCCACCCCACCGTACAGGAATAGTGGGTTATAAGAGCCGCCCGGGTTCTCCGCAACCTGTCCTGCGGCGGCCAGCGCCAGTTGGTTGGACTTACCCTCAACGAAGTTATCAAAGGTGTAATGGTCTACCAGGTAATTCTGGTGCCGAATAGCGCCCTCAACTTCCACCTGTCGATTGGGCGCCGATGAACTACGAAAACCGGCCTTACGCGGTTCCTGCTGGTAATCGCGCTGCTGCTCTGTCCCCGGCGCTGCCGGCGCTTGGCCGGGGGACGAAACACCGACGGAGGGCTTGTTCGCGGTATCGCGGCTGCGCGTCGGTTCAACGGTTAACGGCCGCAGTGGGTCAGACCCGGCCCGCATAAGCTGTTCAACCGCAGCACCATTGGTGCGCTTGGGCAGACCGATTTCCAGAACCACACGACAGTCATCCGCGGTAGACACCTCGGATACCAATTCACTAATGCGCTCCAGGAACTTGTCGTTCACCCACTCTTTTACAAATCGGTTGGGCGCATACAGGCAGAGATCTCCTGTATCCGGCGCCTGCCGGTGCTCGGCCTTAAGCGGCTTAATCCAGGTATTGAACTGTTGGGACGGCAACTCCTCCTGCAGGCAATTGACGCACTTTTCCCACACCAGACTTGGCAATGTACACCCCTTTTCTAGTTATATGCTGGCAGCTGTTCTGCTCAGTGTGTTTGCACTGGCGCCCACGATTCCCCGTAGCCCCGGGAGCATAGTTCGTGTAGCGCATAGATTATCTTTCTGGGGGTTC
Organism: Halieaceae bacterium; assembly: GCA_028282105.1. GTDB lineage: Bacteria > Pseudomonadota > Gammaproteobacteria > Pseudomonadales > Halieaceae > JANQIO01. The sequence continues at coordinate 3,961 of JANQIO010000009.1, forward strand.
ACCGGGCGTTCGTGGCTGCCACGACGTCCCGAATCGGTCATTCACTGAGGCGAAGCCGATGCTTGTAGTTTTACCCGCCAGTTGCATGCATTCTAGCGCCGCACTCCGGAGTTATCCACACCTTCAAAAAACTGTAATAAGTCCTATATTCTATTTATTTTCAATAGCTTACACGGTTTAAATTTCTGTCAATACGCAAAAAGAAAAATATTTTTTTCCTGTAGTTAAGTTGTGGATAACTTGTTGCTCAAGGGCAGAAAACTTGTTTATGCAGGCACAAAATGCAGGAATTTCAGGCGCTTGCGAAGATTGGAAGCCAGCGCGCCGATGATCTGCCAATCCTGGCGTATACGCTGTCGTGATAGAGCACCCATGACCGACCCCCTTAAGGGGAACAGCGCAGTGATGAGTCGCTTGATTCCGCTGCCACAATAGCGGCACGAACCCCGCTATATCATTGATTTTCTGTTTGAATCTGCTTGCGCCTTTCACTAGAATACACGCCCTTTTGCGCAGCCACCCGCCGGCCCAGTGCCCGCTACCGCTGCAAACAACTTTGCATTCAGGTACTCCGTCATGAAAAGAACGTTCCAGCCCAGCGTACTCAAGCGCAAGCGCACACATGGTTTCCGCTCACGTATGGCCACCAAGAGCGGTCGCCAGCTGATCAACCGTCGTCGTGCCAAGGGCCGCAAGCGCCTCGCCGCCTGATGCCCGGCATTGGCAGCAGTGAACGACTACTCCTTCCCCCGGAAGGATCGTTTGCTTGATGCTGCCGCCTACGGCCGCGTCTTCGACGCGGTCGAGGTTCGTGCCTCTCACAAGTACCTTCTCCTCCTGGCGACCAGCAACCACCTCGATCATCATCGACTGGGTGTTATTGTTGCCAGGAAAAACGTAAAGCACGCGGTCCAGCGCAACCGTTTCAAGCGCATTGTCAGGGAAGTGTTTCGCCACCAGGACCACAAATCACCTGGCTTGGACGTTATCGTCATGGCTCGCAAGGGCGTGGATACGCTGGACAACCAAACCCTATCAACTATAGTGCGGCAGCAGTGGCAAAAGCTGGTCGGCAGTGAAGCTTGAAAACAGCACGATGACAAACGTCAGCGACCCCCAAGTTCAGTCCCCGCGCCAACTTTTTCAGCGGCGCTGCGTGGCATTGCCCGCACAGTTCATGATTGGCCTGATACGGCTTTACCGCTTGTTCCTGAGCCCGTGGTTGGGTAACCAATGTCGCTTCCATCCGTCTTGCTCCAACTACGCCGAGCAAGCGATTGGCGAACACGGTGCACTGCGCGGTGGCTGGTTAACGCTGCGACGGCTGGGCAGATGCCACCCCTGGCACGCCGGAGGCTGTGACCCGGTGCCGCCACACACCCACCGTTCCTGAAGACCAGATTATGGATGTCATTCGATCATTGCTGATTGGCGTAATTGCCGTGCTCTCCTTCATGCTGCTTACCGAATGGGTCAAGTTCAAGCAGGAGAGAGCCCCCGCTGCACTGCCACCCAGCGCGTCAGTGCAGGCCGCGACCCCCGCTGAGCTGCCATCGGCCCCGACGGACAGTGGCGCTGCCGATATTCCGGTGGTCGATGCGCCACCGACAGCAGCAGCACCGACGCCGACGCCTGGTAACGCCATCACCGTGGCAACTGATCGACTGCAGATCCGCATCGACCTGGCTGGTGGCGACATCACGGAAGTCGCCCTGGTGGACTACCCGGCACTACTGGAGAACCCAGAAATTCCTTTCCTGCTGCTGGAAGACAACCAGCGCCGCAGCTACGTTGCGCAGAGTGGACTGATTGGCGAAGACGGCATCGACGCCGCGGGCCGCGCCAGCTTCACCGCCGCCAGTGACAGCTTTAGCCTGTCACCCTCCGCCGATGAGTTGATCGTAGACCTTCACGCTATTGACACCGGCAACGTCGACATCACCAAGCGCTTTACCTTTACGCGTGGTGACTACTTGGTAAAGGTCGAATACCTGGTACAGAACAATTCCGCTGAAAGCTGGCAGGCAAACCTGTTCGGCCAGATCAAGCGCGACAGCAGTGGCGACCCATCTGCGGAACTGTCGAGTGGAATGGGCATGGTGCCATTCCTGGGTGCAGCGACCACACTGCCGGACGAACGATTTGCCAAGTACGATTTTGAAGACATGGCTGACAAGCCGTTGAAAGAGAAAATCGCTGGCGGCTGGATAGCGATGATCCAGCACTATTTCCTCAGTGCGTGGATTCCCGATGCCCAGCAGACCCACAGCTACAACACACGGGTCACTGCCAATGGTTTCAACATCGCCGGCTTCGTCTCACCTGCCTTTGTCGTTAGCCCCGGCCAACAGGGACGGGCGGCCGCTGAGTTTTATGCCGGACCCAAGGACCAGTACCGGCTGGCTGAAATTTCTGAGTACCTGGATCTCAGCGTCGACTACGGCTGGTTGTGGTGGATTGCCCAGCCCTTGTTCTGGTTGCTGATCAAGATTTACGGTTTCGTCAGCAACTGGGGCGTTGCCATCATCCTGCTAACGGTGCTGATCAAAGCCGCCTTCTTCAAGCTGTCCGCCACCAGCTACCGCTCCATGGCCAATATGCGGCGAGTACAGCCGCAACTGCAGTCCATCAGAGAACGCTATGCCGAGGACAAGCAGAAACAATCCCAGGAAATGATGAATCTGTACCGAAAGGAAAAGATCAACCCCCTCAGCGGTTGTCTGCCTATCCTGGTACAGATGCCGGTATTCATCGCCCTGTATTGGGTGCTGATGGAAAGCGTGGAGTTGCGCCAGGCGCCCTTTTTCGGCTGGATCCAGGACCTGTCGGTGATGGACCCCTTCTTCATCCTGCCGCTGATCATGGGCGCCAGCATGTGGTTCCAGCAGAAGCTGGCACCGCCGCCGCCGGACCCCATGCAGGCCAAGATCATGCAGTGGATGCCCATTGTGTTTACCTTCTTCTTCCTGTGGTTCCCCGCCGGCCTGGTGCTGTATTGGGTGACCAACAACCTGCTGTCCATCGCGCAGCAGTGGTACATCACCCGGCAAATCGAGCGCGCAGGCAGCAAGGCCTGATCCCTGGGGAGCGGTTATGAATCCCGCCCTGGAACAGGACACCATCGCAGCGGTCGCAACCGCGCCGGGCCAGGGCGGCATCGGTATTGTGCGACTCTCGGGCGCTGACGCCATGCGTATCGGTAGTCAGCTGTGCCGACGTGAGTTCAGGCCGCGCCACGCCCATTACTGTCAGTTCCTGGATGCCGAGGGCGAGACAATCGACAGTGGCATAGCGCTGTACTTTCCGACCCCACATTCCTTCACCGGTGAGGACGTCATCGAGCTTCAGGGGCACGGCGGTACGGCGGTCATGGATCTGCTGTTGGCACGATGTTGTGCACTGGGCGCGCGACTGGCCGCCCCCGGTGAATTCAGCCAGCGGGCTTACCTCAACGACAAGATGGATCTGGCCCAGGCCGAGGCCGTAGCCGACCTGATCAGTGCCACCACCGAAGCCGGTGTGCGCAGTGCCAATCGCTCCCTGGCCGGCGAATTTTCCAGGCGCATCTCGACACTCATGGAACAGCTGGTGGCGCTGCGAGTGTATGTGGAAGCCGCCATCGATTTCCCGGAAGAAGAGATCGACTTTCTCGCCGAGGGTCAGGTGGCTGCCCGCCTGCAGCAAATCTGCGATCAGTTGGCAGCCGTTACCGACAGCGCCCGCCAGGGCAGGTTGCTGCGCGACGGCATGAAGCTGGTGATCGCCGGCCGGCCCAATGCCGGTAAATCCAGCCTGCTGAACGCACTCAGCGGCGAAGAATCCGCCATCGTCACCGCGATCGAAGGCACTACCCGCGACGTGTTGCGAGAACACATCCAGATCGACGGCATGCCCCTGCACGTGGTCGACACCGCCGGCCTGAGAAGCAGCGATGACCTGGTCGAACAGGAAGGCATCAAGCGCGCCTGGAAGGAGATGGCCAGCGCAGATCACGTGCTGCTGGTCGTTGATGCCAGCGACCCGCAGGCGGCAGCGGCTGACACCGGCACACTGTGGCCCGAACTGCACCGGGAACTCTCTGCAGATATCCCGGTCACGATCGTACACAACAAGTGCGATCTCACGGCTGTGCAACCGGGCAGTAGCCGGCAGGCTGATGCCACTGTGATCAGCCTGTCAGCCAAGACCGGCGATGGTATGCAACTGCTTCGCACTCATCTCAAGTCGAGCATGGGCTTCGACGCCGACGAGGCCCATGGGTTTATCGCCCGGCGTCGGCACATCGATGCACTGCAGCGCGCATCACACTGCCTGGACGACGCCCGGGTACAGGTGGAAAACGGAGCCGGCGAGCTATTGGCCGAAGACCTCAAACGCTGCCATGCTGCGCTCGGCGAGATCACCGGTGTCATGAGTGCCGATCAACTGCTGGGGGAAATCTTCTCCAGCTTCTGTATTGGCAAGTAACGCACAGGCCACTACCGTCTAATCCACAGCCTGCCCCAAAGCTGTCACCACAGTTAACAGCAGCTACCCAATTGCGCGAGATGATCCACTCCGGTCCAACAAAGCTGTGGGTGGCCATTGGACCAATGGGTGAGTAAATAGGTGAACAACAGCAGGCCGCTAAAACACACTCTGCCGGGTGCGTTGTTATCCCCGCTGCATGCAGGCTTCTTCACAGCCCGGCAAAGGCGATACTACCGGGTTGTTTTCCCCATAAGCCATTGATAAATAATACATTATCTGACTTCTCCCCAGAATCTCGCCGGCTATTAATAACTACAATACTCCTTCTATATATACCTAAGAGTATTGTTTTACTTTCTTAATTAGGTAATCGGCGGGAATACATGATCATCTTTTGATCACCCGCACTGATCACTTTATAATCGCGCTCCGTTTTCAAGTCGCGACACACATAGACCCGGCCCCATGGCATATACGCAAGACAGTTACGACGTCATCGTGATCGGCGGCGGCCACGCCGGCACTGAGGCCTGCCTGGCGTCTGCACGCATGGGCTGCCGTACCCTGTTGCTCACGCATAGCATCGACACCCTGGGCCAGATGTCCTGCAACCCAGCCATTGGTGGTATTGGCAAGAGCCACCTGGTCAAGGAGGTGGATGCACTCGGCGGCGCCATGGCGCGAGCCACTGATCGCGCCGGCATTCAGTTTCGCACTCTGAACGCTCGCAAGGGGCCCGCGGTTCGCGCCACTCGGGCCCAGGCTGATCGGGTACTGTACCGAAATGCGATTCGCCAGATTCTCGAAAGCGAACCCAATCTTGCAATCTTCCAGCAGGCGGTCGATGACCTCATTATTGAAAACGGCCGCGCAGTGGGTGCCGTCACCCAGATGGGTCTGGAGTTCCGGGCGCGCTGTGTGGTGCTGACCACGGGGACCTTTCTCGGCGGACGTATTCATATTGGCCTCGACAACCACGCCGGCGGTCGCGCCGGCGACCCGCCGTCCAATGCCCTGGCCCAACGCCTGCGCGATCTGCCGTTCCGGGTCGAGCGCCTGAAAACCGGCACGCCACCGCGAATTGATGCAGGCAGTGTGGATTTCTCCGGTCTCGAGGAACAGTGGGGTGATGAGCCCACACCGGTGATGTCGTTCATGGGCAGGGTGGAAGAACACCCCGAGCAGCGCTGCTGCTGGATTACCTACACCAACGAGCGCAGCCACGATATTGTTCGCAGCGCCCTGGATCGGTCTCCTATGTTCACCGGCGTGATCGAAGGTACGGGGCCGCGGTACTGTCCTTCGATCGAGGACAAGATTCATCGCTTCGCCGACAAGAGTTCCCATCAGGTGTTCATCGAACCCGAAGGACTCAGCACCCGCGAGCTGTACCCGAATGGCATCTCTACCAGCCTGCCCTTCGATGTGCAGCAGGACATGGTACGCTCCATCGCCGGCTTCGAACGCGCACATATCACGCGGCCCGGCTATGCCATCGAATACGATTTCTTTGATCCGCGCGACCTGCAGTATTCGCTGGAAACACGGGCGGTACCCGGGCTGTTTTTTGCCGGCCAGATCAACGGCACCACTGGCTACGAAGAAGCGGCCGCCCAGGGCCTGTTGGCGGGTCTTAACGCTGCCCTGCAATGTCGTGAAAAGGCGCCCTGGTGTCCGCGGCGCGACGAGGCTTACATCGGCGTGCTGGTGGATGACCTGATCACCCTGGGTACTCTGGAGCCTTACCGCATGTTTACGTCGCGGGCGGAGTATCGCCTGCTACTGCGCGAAGACAACGCCGACCTGCGCCTGACTGAGCGCGGCCGCGAGCTGGGCCTGGTAGAGGATCAGCGCTGGGCGCGTTTCGAAGCCAAGCGCGAAGGCATTGCCCGCGAACAGGCGCGGCTGTCCAGCGCTGTGGTGCATCCGGGAACCGAAGCGGCCGAAGCTTTGGCACCCCATCTCAAGCAGCCGTTGGCGCGGGAATACGCTGCCATGGATCTGCTGCGCCGCCCGGAGTTGGGCTACGACGAACTGGCCGCGGCTTTGCCAGGCGACGCAGCGCCTGGCGATGTGGCGCAGCAGGTGGAGATCCAGGCGAAGTACGCAGGTTATATCGATCGCCAACAGGATGAAGTGGAACGGCTGCGCCGCCACGAGAATATGTCATTGCCGGAAGGCCTCGAGTACGCGCGTATTGATGGTCTGTCCAATGAGGTGAAGCAGAAGCTCGCAGACGCTCGACCCGTGACGCTGGCCCAGGCGTCACGTATCCCCGGTGTGACGCCCGCGGCGGTCTCGCTGCTGCTGATTCATCTCAAGAAGCGCGGTGACCTCGACCGCCAGATCGCCTGAACTGATGCCCGCCCCTGCAACGGCCGGCCCTCGTCTGGATGCCGGCATGGCCAGTCTCGGCCTGGCGCCTACGCCAGCGCAGCGCCAGGCGCTGATGGCATACCTCGAGCTTTTGCTGCGTTGGAATGCGAGTTACAACCTGACCGCGATTCGTGACCCGCTGGAGATGGTGACTCGCCACCTGCTGGATTCCCTCGCCTTGTTGCCACAGCTGCCGGAGCGCGCGCATCGCGCCATCGATGTCGGGACTGGCGCCGGCCTGCCCGGCGTGCCGGTGGCGATCATGCGCGACGATGTGACGATGGATTTGCTGGACAGCAACGGCAAGAAGACGCGCTTTCTGTTTCAGGTGAAAACTACCTTGGGCTTGGATAATATGGCTGTCCGCCATACCAGGGTCGAAGCCTGGACGCCGACGGCCGCTTACGACGTGGTACTGTCTCGCGCCTTTGCTTCACTGGCTGAGATGGTCAGCGGCTGCGCCCAGCTCTGTAGCGGCGCCACTCGCATCCTCGCGATGAAAGGCCGCGTGCTGGAAGAAGAACTCGACGCGCTGCCGGCGACCGCCCGGCTGGTCGGGATCACGCCACTGGAGGTGCCGGGGCTTGATGAGGAGCGCCATCTCGTCGAGCTTCGCCTGGCCTGAGACCGGGCAGGAAGATCAGTGGCGGGCTGGAGATAGAACGCAAATGGGGAAGTGGCTTGGCTAAGATTCTGGCGGTCGCCAATCAGAAAGGCGGCGTGGGCAAGACCACGACCTGCGTCAATCTGGCTGCTTCTCTGGCGGCGACCCGCAAGCGTGTGCTGATGGTAGACCTGGATCCCCAGGGCAACGCCACCATGGGTAGCGGCATCGACAAGTATGAGCTGGAGCTGTCGGTCTACGATGTGCTGGTACACCGGCGCCCCATCGCCGAGGTGAAGTGCGTCTCCGAGGCGGGCGCCTTCGATGTGCTGCCCGCCAACGGTGACCTGACCGCCGCCGAAGTCGAACTGATCGACACGGCGCACAAAGAGAAGCGGCTGGAAGAAGCATTGGATACCGTGCAGGCGAACTACGACTACATTCTCGTAGACTGTCCGCCGTCCCTGAACATGCTCACCCTCAATGGCCTGGTAGCAGCAGACAGTGTGTTGATCCCGATGCAGTGTGAGTACTTTGCCCTGGAGGGCCTGACGGCGCTGATGGATACCATCCAGCGGGTGGCGGCCTCGGTAAATCCCGGCCTGCACGTGGAAGGTCTGTTGCGCACCATGTACGACCCCCGCAACAGCCTGACCAACGATGTATCGGCGCAGTTGCAACAGCATTTTGGCGATCGCCTGTACCGCACCGTGATCCCCCGCAATGTCCGGCTGGCAGAGGCTCCCAGCTTCGGTGTGCCGGCAATCCAGTATGATCCCAGGTCACGGGGCGCTCAGGCCTACCTGGCACTGGCAGGCGAAGTGATTCGTCGTCAGACGGGTGAGCTCCCGGCTGAGGTGGCTACCCTGGGCGCCGTTCTGGCCGACAGTTATTCGGAGCAGGACTCGTAAACCATGCGATTCAACGAGACAGGACACTGATGGCAGCAGCAAAGAAACGAGGCCTGGGGCGTGGACTGGATGCCCTGCTCGGGTCCCAGGCGCCGACACCTGCCGGCGACGGCCAGGAAGCGGCAGAAGCCAGCGAACAGGGTGACCTCAAGGACGTTCCGGTAGACCTTATCCGCCGCGGCAAGTACCAGCCGCGCCGGGATATGGACCAGGAAGCCTTGCAGGAACTGGCAAACAGCATTCAGGCCCAGGGCGTTATGCAACCCATCGTGTTGCGGCCGGTAGGTGAAGGCAAGTACGAGATTATTGCCGGTGAGCGGCGCTGGCGCGCCACCCAACTGGCAGGCCTGGACTCCATCCCAGCGCTGGTGCGCGAGGTGCCGGATGAAGCCGCCATTGCCATGGCGCTGATCGAGAATATTCAGCGTGAAGACCTCAACCCTATCGAGGAAGCGATCGCCCTGCAGCGACTGCAGCAGGAGTTTGAATTGACCCAGCAACAGGTGGCCGACGCCGTGGGCAAGAGTCGCAGCACGGTCACCAACCTGTTGCGGCTGATGTCCTTGCGCGACGATGTGCGAACCCTGTTGGAACACGGCGACCTGGAAATGGGCCACGGCAAGGCGTTGCTGGGCCTGCCGGGTGATGAGCAGTCAGCCGCCGCCCGCAACGTGGTCGCCAAGGGTCTGTCGGTGCGCCAGACCGAAGCTCTGGTGCGCAAGCTACTGGCGGCGCGTGATCGACCGGCCAAGCCGGCCGCCCAACCGGATCCCAATGTCCGCCAGCTCCAGGACCAACTGGCCCAGAAACTGGGGTCCCCTGTGCAGATCAAACACAACGCTTCAGGTAAGGGGAAGCTCGTCCTTTCCTACAGTTCCCTGGATGAGTTGGATGGGATTCTGAAGCACATCAAGTAAGCCAGCGGCTGAAATCGTCGCTGTACACTATCTAGTAGTTGCGAATGGTGAGTACCACAAGATGCTGTGGTCTCATCGCCTATCTGGGTGCAATCTGTATCCATCTTCCGTGAACGTGTGGCCAACGTCCGCAGAACGCAGGTTTGGCGCGGGTTTTCGGTTGAACCGTAGTAGCAGAAACCCTATAATGCGCGCGCTTTCGGGAGGGGTCCTGCGACCGGTAGCAACAGCTAACGACGGGCTTGTGAAGAGCCGTTCACCATGAGCGTTGTCGGATGAGCGATCCAGCGAGGGGCTTCGGCACAGGTGCCAGAATTTCCCGGCCACCGGTCTACCGCATCACTGTTGTACAACTGGTCGTTTTGCTCGGGCTCTGGGCAGGCGTCACGGGCGTCAACTCCGTGACCGCCAAGTCACTGGGACTCGGAGGCCTGATAGCGGTTGTTTCCAATGCCTGGTTTGCGCTGGGCGTCTTCCGCTGGCGCGGTGCGAGCAATGCCCAGCGCGCGGTGCGGGCGAGCTACATGGCGGAGATCGGCAAGTTCCTGCTGGCGGTTGCTGGATTCATGCTGGTATTCGCGCAGGTCAGGCCCATAGAGGGTTGGGCGGTGTTTGCTGGTTACGGTGCCATGCTAGGCATCCAAATTGCAGGCGCATGGTGGCTACTGAGACGGCGACCGCGAAAGACCTAGTTGAGACCGCGGCCGCAAGCTGACACTAGCAGAAACGCGGTAGAGACAGGCAGTATTCAGGGCGGCACAATTCAGCCCCCGACGTTCGCGCACAGCGGCTGACAAGCTGCTCGCCGGAGCGTAAAAGAGACAGGAAAAGAGACAGGAAAAGAGATAGATACATGGCAGCAGCTGGCGAAGGCGGACCAACAGTCTCCGAGTACATTGTTCACCACCTGACCAACCTGACCTACGGCAAGCTGCCGGCGGGTACGGTGCGCTACGACGGCACCGTGGTGCCGGATGGCGGTGTCTGGACCATGGCCCATGGCGGCGCAGAAGCCTCGGCGATGGGTTTTACCGCCATTCACGTTGACAGCATGGCCTGGTCTATTGGCCTCGGCATCCTGTTCTGCTGGTTGTTCCGCCGGGTGGCTGCCGGCGCCTCTGCCGGTGTTCCCTCCGGTTTCGTGAACTTCGCAGAGATGATTGTGGAGTTCGTCGATAACACGGTGAAAGACACTTTCCATGGTCGCAACCCACTGGTCGCCCCACTGGCGCTGACCATCTTCGTGTGGGTCTTCCTGATGAACCTGATGGACCTGATCCCGGTTGACTGGATTCCCGAGCTAATGCTGCTGGCCGGTGTGGAATACCAGAAGATCGTGCCGTCTACCGACCCCAATATCACCATGGGTATGGCGGTCGGCGTGTTCATCCTGATGCTGTTCTACTCCATCAAGATCAAGGGCTTCGGCTTTGTTAAAGAACTGACCTTGCACCCCTTTGAACACCCGGTGTTCATTCCCATCAACCTGTTTATGGAAACGGTGGGTCTGCTGGCCAAGCCCTTCTCTCTGGGCTTGCGACTGTTCGGCAATATGTATGCCGGCGAAATGATTTTTATCCTGATTGCAGCGCTGTACAGCGCCGGTGTGCTGTGGATGGCACCGGCCGGCATCCTGCAGCTGGGTTGGGCGATCTTCCATATTCTGGTGATCACCCTGCAAGCCTTTATCTTCATGGTCCTGACGGTGGTTTACCTCAGCATGGCCCATGAGGATCACTGATAAAGAACACTAAGTTACACCTTGACGCTACATACCTTTAACTAGGAGAAAACAATGGAACTTATTTACGTTGCAGCTGCAATCATGATGGGCCT
>JANQIO010000050.1 GCA_028282105.1 Halieaceae bacterium
TGCAGGCCATTACGATCACGGATCAGCATTATGAGCGCTACAAGAAAGGTGTCGATTTCATCAAGCGCTACATTTTCCCGGGCGGTTGCCTGCCCTCCGTCGAAGTCATCAGTAGACACCTGCGTGAAGATACCGACATGCAGATGGTGCACCTGCGCGACATTACCGAGCACTACGCCGATACCCTGGCCGAGTGGCGCGAGCGCTTCTTCGATCGCATCGAGGATGTGCGCCGCATGGGCTTCGACGAGACCTTCATCCGCATGTGGGAGTTTTACCTGTGCTACTGCGAAGGGGGCTTCCGCGAGCGGGTGATCGGCACTGTGCAACTGACCTTCGCCAAACCGGGCTACCGCTTTGGCTGAAGACACGCTGTTACAAAAGGCCGGCAACGGCCTGCTGTTCAATATCAGCTGGCTGGCCATCATCAGCAGTGAGTCGGTGGTGATTGCGCCGCTGGTGGTGCTGGTGCACGTGACTATCCACCAACTGTGGATCGGCCGCGGCCAGCGCGAGCTGGTGTTTATCGCCGGCTGTTTTGGCTTCGGACTGCTGCTGGACCAGGCGCTGTTTGCCATGGGCGTATTTACGCTCGACGGCCAGGCGTCGCTGGCGCCCCTGTGGCTCACCTGCCTGTGGCCGGTGCTGGCCACCACCTTTGATCACGCCTTTGCCAGCCTGCAGCGCCAGCTCACCATCGCCGGCATTCTCGGCGGCATCGGCGGGGTGATGAGTTACTACGCCGGCACTTCCATGTCAGCGGTGGATTTCGCGGACCCGGTCTACGGTCTGGCGATCATTGGCGCCCTGTGGGCGGCGCTGTTCCCGGCCATGGCGGCCATGGCGCGACTGTGGTTCCACGAGGAGGAAAACGGTGGTGAAGCGCACCTGGCCTAGCATTCTGGTACTGGTGGCGGCGCTTGTTTCCCAGCAGCCGCTGGCCAGCAGCGAAACCCCGCCGCTACCAACCCTGGCCCCGGATATTGTCGGCGAGGCCCGCGACCCGGAGTCCGGCGACACCCTCTACCTGGAGCACTACTACTGCAGCGATGACGCCCTGCAGTGCAGCGTGTTCTACCTGCGCCCCAACCGGGAAGTGATTGCCAGCAAGGAACTGAACTACGCCGAGAACGCCCTGGCGCCGCTGTTGACCTTCCGCGACTACCGCGTCGACCGCGAGGTGATCATCGACCAGACCGACCCGGAGGCGGTGGTGGATGCCGGTTTCGACAACTTCGTGCGCCTGCAGTGGCAGGACCTGGCCGAGGGCGAGGAGATCAAGTTCCCGTTCCGGGTGGTGACCCGCGAAGACCCCATCAAGATGCGCGCCAGCAAGGCCAAGAGTTGTGAGGACGGCAAGTTTTGCCTGGAGATCGCGCTGGACTCCTGGCTGCTGGGCAACTTCATCGACCCCATCCAGCTCACCTACGAAGAGGGCAGCCAGCGGCTGCTGCGCTTCGAGGGCCTCAGCAACCTGCGCAACGATGAAGGCAAGATGCAGAACGTGGAGATTCGCTACCGCTACTCCGACGCGGAGCCCGCCGCCGACGCCACTGATGCGGGTGGCCAGGCTCAGCCGTAATCCCACCAGGGCGGCAATAGCTGCCGATACTCCGGCTCGCCGTAGCGCGGGTCGATCAACAACGCGCTGCCGCGATCGGTTTCCGTGCGAATCACCCGCCCAAGTGCCTGGCTGACCCGCTGCATGCCAGGGTAGAGGTAGGCGTACTGAAAGCCCTGCCCCAGGCGGTCCTGGTAGTAGTCGCGCAGCACCTCGCGCTCGCGGTTGAACTGCGGCAGGCCGGTGCCCACCACCACCACGCTGGCCAGGGCGTCGCCGGGCAGGTCGATGCCCTCTCCGAACACCCCACCCAGAATGCAGAACGCCGCCACGTTGCGTTCCCCGCGCAAGGTGTTCAGCAAGTCCTGCCGCTCGGCCTCGCGCCACTGCCGCGATTGCACCAGCAGTTGCCGGCCGGTGGGCGGCAGCAGCGCCAGCACATCCTCCATATAGCGGTAGGCACTGAAATAGACAATGCAGTTGCCCGGGTGGTCGGCCAGCCACTGGGCGATAGTCTCCGCCAGCAGCGGCGCGGTGGCCTGGCGCGCCCGGTAGCGGGTGTCCAGGCCGGTGTGCAGGGCTACCTGGAACTGCTCGGGTGAGAACGGCGATGCCAGCGACTGGAACACCGCCTGTTCGTCGAAGCCGAGTTCGGCCAGCATCCAGTGGGCCGGCGACAGGGTCGCCGAGAACGCGGCCACCGCCACCGGCTGGCGCTGGCGCTGGGCCAGCAGCCGCGAGGCGTCCAGGCAACGCAGCTTCACCGCCAGGCCCTGGGCGTCGCCGCTGCGGGTCATCTCGAAGCGGAAGTCGGCGTCGAATACCTCCAGCACCCGCTGGAACTGCAGGCACTCGAAATAGAAATCCAGCAGCCGCGGGCGCGATTGCAGAAACAACGGGGTGGCGGCGAGCTGCTCGCTTACGGCGGCGGCAAAACGCTGCAGGGTATTCACCAGGCTGTCCGGCGCCTGTTCGCGGCTGTCGTAGTCCGCTTCCAGCCAGTCTTCCTTGCCCAAGGCCAGCAGCGCCCGGTTGCAGGCATCCAGGGCTTTCTTCACCACACCGCCGGCCTCGCGGCGGGCCGCCATCAGCTCGGCCTTGTGCAGGCTGGCGGAATACATGTCGCGGGCCCGTTCGGGCAGGTTGTGGGCTTCATCCAGCAGCAGGCTCCAGCGCTGGCCGCGCTCGGCGTAGCTGCCGGCCAGGCCGGCGTGAAAGCTGTAGACGTAGTGCATGTCGGCCACACAGAGGTCCACCCAGGGGATGAGGTCCAAAGCCAACTGGTAGGGGCAAACCTGGTACTCGCGGGCGATGCGCTCGATAGCCTCCCGGTCCAGATCCTGGGCAGCGACGGCGGCTGCCATGGCCTCGGGCAGCCGGTCGTAATAGCCCTCGGCAAACGGACAATCCTCGGCGTGGCAGGCCTTGCCCGGCGAAAAGCAGATACTGTCCTTGGCGGTCAGGCTGAGCCGGCGCAGGGCCATGCCCTGCCCGGCAAAATCCCGCAGGGTGTGCTCCGCCGCCTGCCGGCCCACCGTGCGGGCAGTGATATAGGCGATGCGCTCGTGGCGGTCGGTGGCCAGGGCTTTCAGGGCCGGGTACAGGGACGCCGCGGTCTTGCCGGTGCCGGTAGGCGCTTCCAGCAGGGCCTGGCCCGATTGGGCGATGCACTTGTAGACGGTTTCCGCCATGCTGCGCTGGCCTTCGCGAAACTCACCGTAGGGGAACTCCAGGGCTACAAGACTGCGGTCGCGCCGCTGCTGCCAGGCGTGTTCCTGGGCCAACCACTGGCCCATGCGGGCAAGGCTGTCATCGAGGAAGGCCAGCAGCGCCTCTCTGTCGTGCTGTTCCTGGCGCGGCCATTCCTCACCGCTATCAACGTGGTAGTAAGTGAGCTGCAGGGTCAGCGCCGCGCGTTGCGGCTCGGCGCGACACAGCAGACCGCCATAGAGCATTAGCTGGGCCCAATGCAGGGCCTCGACCGCGGCAGGGATGACTTCCCGCTCCACCCGGCAGGTCTTGATCTCCTCCAGCAGGCCGGCGCCGGCGGCAAAGCCATCGGCGCGGCCGGCCAGGCGCAGCTCAAAATCGCCGATGTCCATGACCACCTCCAGCGGGTATTCGGCCTGGTAGTCGCCGCCGCGCCGGGCCTGCAAAAGCTGGTGGCCGGCAATGCCCTGCTCGGCGCTGGGTGAGGGCGTAAAGCGGTAGTCGATATCACCGCGGCGATGGCAGAAGGCGGCCAGCTCGCGCACCGCCAGCCGGACCTGCGGCTTCACGCCTGCCACTCCACCCAGGCCACCCGCGCCGGGATACCCTGGGCCTGGAAGAAACGCAGCCAGCGGCGCTGGTGCAGTTGCAGGGCATCGCCCGGGCCTTTCACCTCGATCAGGCAATAGCCCGCCTGTTCATCCAGCGCCAACAAGTCCGGGCAGCCATTGCGGTTGGCCTCGGGGTCGAACAGCAGCCGGCGCCAGATCGCCAGCCAGTGTTCGCGGGGGATGATTGTGAGTGCGTGTTCCAGCAGCTCGCGCCGCAGGCCGCGCCAGCCCACCCAGGCATTGCTCACCCCCTGGTGGGTATCGAAGGCCTGTAGCAGTTCAACGGCCAGGTCGCCGCTGGCAAGCTGCGCCAGCCGCCGGTCTACCGACTCGCGCCGCGCGGCGTGAAACGCGCGGCTGTACATATCCAGCGGCGCCGACTGGAAGGGATGCACAAAGGCGCCGGGCACCGGGCTGAAAATCTGCTCCCAGAAGGCCAGCCCGAAGCTGGCGTTGATCAGCAGATTTTCGACGTAGTAGACGCTGTCCCACTGTTCGGCATAGTGGCGTGCCGCGGCCAATTCCACCGGCAGGGAATGGGGCAGGCTCAGCTTGTCCTCCTCAAAGCGGTCGCGCGGGCGTGGGCTTGCCGCCTGCCCCAGCTTGCGCTTCAGGCTGGGGAGCTGGCGGGCGGCGAAGTCCACCTCGTTCTCACTCCAGGGGGATTCCTCGATCGACTCGCACACCGCCAGCGCCGCCGCGTATTCGCCCTGGGCGGTCAATAATCGGGCGCGACGCTCCCGCGCGGGTGGCTGCCGGCAGTGGGCGTACAGCAGCTCCGCCTCGCGCGGTGCCTGCATGCGCTCAAGCTGGCGCGCCACCCGGTTGCGCAGGCGATCCCGCAACAACTGCGACTGCGCGCCCGCGGCGGGTCTGTGGAGAGCGCCCGCGGCGGGGTTATGAAGAGCGCCCGCGGCGGGGTTGTTTAGCGAATGCGCCACCGCCAGCACAGTGCCGAGGTCTTCCTCGGCAGCGGCCTGCTTGAACACGGTCTTGAGCGCCTCCAACTCCAGCACCTCGTCGATTTCCTCGCGGCTGGTAAACAGGCGGTCTTCACGGTCGAGGCGGTAAGGGTGGTAGCGGATGATGCCGAGGTCACTGACCACAAACTCGCTGAGGTCCTGCCAGCTATTGCCGAAGAACAGCAGCCGAAACAGTGCCACCACCTCGACATGCTCCACTCCGAGCAGCCAATCCTGCGGGCCGCGCCAGTTGTGCCAGCCCGCCAGCAGTTCCTCTTCAGTCAGCGCGGCGTTGAGGGCGGCCAACAGGTCGGGCTTGCGCAGGCCGGTGTTTGGCAGCCACTCGCCATAAATCGCCAGCAGCTCCGGCTTGCGCAACAGCGCCAGTAGCCCTTCCAGAGGAGGCTGCTCTTCCCGGTACAGCAGGCCGTGGTCCAGCGCGGCCGTCAGGGCAGCGTCGAGATTCCCAAGCTCCGGGTAGTTGAGCTGGCCGCGTCGAAACAGCGGGCCGCGCCGCGACACCAGCCGCACAAACAGGCAGCGGGCCGTCCGCGGGGCGGCGGCGAACTGTTGCAGAAAGTCGGACTCGGCGCTGCGCAGCAGGTCGCCGTACTGGCCCTCGACCGTATCGCAGAGGCGCTGGAAGTTATCGAGGTAATAGTGTGGCGAGAGCGCTGATGTTTCCGAAGCAGCCGCTTCCGGGCCGGGCACGCTCGCGGTGTCCATCACTGGGCAGCCGGCCTCTGCATCTGCTGGAACAAAGCCGCCGGCACAATCAGGCAAAGGCCCACCAGGGTGGCCGGGTGAATGGTCTCGCCGAGAATAAGCTGGATAAACACCAGTGACAGGAACGGCGCCAGGAAAATCAGGTTGCCCACCAGAGCCACCCGGGTGGCGGTACGCAGGG
This sequence comes from Halieaceae bacterium, assembly GCA_028282105.1. Lineage (GTDB taxonomy): Bacteria > Pseudomonadota > Gammaproteobacteria > Pseudomonadales > Halieaceae > JANQIO01. The sequence goes on from JANQIO010000050.1 coordinate 5,752, forward strand.
CCGCTGACCACAGCAGGAAGGTCACCCCCATTTCAAACAGGCCCACGTAGCCGGCGCCGGCCAGGCCCTGCCAGCCGGGCCAGTGAATGTCCGAGAACACGGCGCACAGCACGCCGGCCATGGGGATGGCCAGCAGAAAGTTCAGGCACAGCGCCACGGTACCGTCCCGCGGATTGCGGGCGCTGAATATCCAGTAGAAGGCCCACAGCAGCGTGCTGGCCAGCGCCAGCCCGACGCCGGGCAGGCTGTCGAAGGCAAGGCCCAGCAGGTCGCCGCGGGTGGCGATAATCAGCACCCCGAAATAGCCGAAGGCGGCGGCGGTGGCGTCGCGGCCCTTGAGGGGCTGGCCCAACATGGGGATCGCCAGCAGCGACAGGGTAATGGCCCAGGTATAGTTGATGGCCTGGGCCTGCTGGGCCGGCAACAGATCGTAGGCGTGCAGCAGCACCACGTAATAGATGCAGGGATTGAGCGCCGCCATGCCCAGGTAGTAGCCCGGGTAGGTCCGGAGTTCCTCGGTCAGTTTATGGAGCTGACCGCGCCAGGCGACGGCCGCCAGCAGGACGGCGGCCGAAAACAGGCTGGCGAAAAACACCAGTTGGAACACATCGAGGTAACGCAGCGCCACCTTGAAGGCGGTGGCCACCGTGGACCAGAAGAAAACCGCGGCCAGGCCCAGCAGCAGTGCTCGGCGGTCGGGGTGCACGCCTTAATCAGCCCTCGGTCGTGAGGCGATACAGGCCGCTGCCCGCCAGCACGTAAACCTGGCCATCGGGGCTGACGTGGATATCGCGAAAGCGTAGCTGGCTGTCATCGAAGTAGCGATGCTCCTTACCCAGACCCTTGTCCGTCAGTTCCACCCGGTTCAGATGGGTCAGCGCCAGCGCGCCGGACAGCACTGAGTCGGACCAACCCGGGTAGACGTCACCGCGGTAGAAGGCCATGCCCGAGGTGGCGATGGAGGGCACGTAGTATTTCTCGGGCTGAGCCATGCCGGGCTTGGCGGTGCCTTCACCGATCTTGCCGCCGCGGTATTCCTCACCGTAGGTGATGATGGGCCAGCCGTAGTTGGTGCCGGCTACCAGCCTGTTCAGCTCATCGCCGCCCCTGGGGCCGTGTTCATTGACCCACACCGAGCCATCCGGGTGGCGTGCCATGCCCTGGGGGTTGCGGTGGCCGTAAGTCCAGATTTCCGGCCGGGCGTCGTCGCGGCCGACGAAGGGGTTATCGCCGGGCACACGGCCATCCTTGTAGATGCGCATGACGCTGCCGTTGTGGCGGCTTAAGTCCTGGGCAAAGTCGCGGTTGCCGCGATCGCCGACGGTGATGAACAGGTAGTCATCGATGATCAATAGGCGGCTGCCGAAGTGGTACTTGGTGTCGTAGTAAGGCATGGCCGTGAACAGCACTTCGACGTCTTCCAGCGCGGCGCCGTTGAGCCGCCCGCGAGCCACCCGGGTGGTATAGCCCTCATCATCCGCATGGGTGTAACTGAGGTAGACCACGGGGCCGCCCTCACTGTGTTCGACCAGCACATCCAGCAAACCGCCCTGGCCGTGTTCGGTGGCCTCCGGTACGCCCGCCACTTCGGTGAGTTCGCCGCTGGCCAGTGCGAGGTGCAGCAAGCTGCCACCCTGCTGGGTAATCAGCAGGTGCTGCTCGTCGACAAAGTCCATGCCCCAGGGGCTTTCCAGGTCAAGCTGCAGGGGTTCGAGCCGTAAATCGCCGTCGACAACGCTGCCGTCGTTTGCGCCGGCTTCCACCGTGTCGGCACCGCTGCAGGCGCCGAGGCCAGCGAACAGGATCAGGAGGGAAACGCAGGAAATCAGGCGGGACATAGCGGCGCGACACCGGGAATTATGGGACCGCCAAGTTTACTGCAAGGCCCGGGGCTGTACCATTGCAAGAAACTCAGGCAAGCTGGTTTAGCGATTTTCTAAAGACTATTCCGTGAATTCCCCGATCCGACCGCTCACACCAGGCCTCGCACTTGCCCCTGTCGCCCTGGTGATCTTCATGCTGGGCCTGTCGGTCTACCTGTACGGCTCCGACTCCTCCTACGGCGCCAACCAGATTGCCCTGTTGCTGGGGGCCGGCGCGGTGGGCCTGGTGGGTGTGCGGCTGGGCTATAGCTGGCGCCAGATCGAAGAAGGCCTGGTGGACGGCATCGCCATGTGCCTGGTGCCGATGCTGATCCTGATGTCGGTGGGCATGCTGATCGGTGCACTGATTCTGTCTGGCACGATTCCCGCCCTCATCTACTACGGCGTGAAAATTCTGTCGCCGGATATCTTCTACGCCGCCTCGGCCATCATCTGCGCGGTGGTGGCGGTGAGCATTGGCTCCTCCTGGACCGTGGCGGGCACTATTGGCATCGGCCTGATGGCGATTGCCGCGGGCTTTAACCTGTCGCCGGCGATTACCGCCGGCGCCATCGTCTCCGGCGCCTACTTCGGCGACAAGATGTCGCCGCTCAGCGACACCACCAACCTGGCGGCGGCCACCGCCGGTGTCGACCTGTTCGAGCATATCCTGCACATGCTGTGGACCACGGTGCCGAGCTTCCTGCTGGCGCTGACCGTGTTCATTGCCCTCAGCGGCGGCGAGGCCGCCGAACCGGCACAGATTGCCGAACTGCGCGACAGCATCGCCAGCCAGTTCAATATTGGCCTGCACCTGTTCCTGCCGCTGCTGCTGATGCTGTTCCTGGTGTGGCGGCGGGTACCCGCGCTGCCGGCCATTCTTGCCTCGTCTGTGTTCGGTGTGGTCTTTGCCATCGTCTACCAGCCGGAAGCGGTGTTGCGGCTTGCCGGCGAGAGTGAACGGCTGGGGGATGGCGTGCTGAAGCTCAAGGGCGTGTGGACCAGCCTGTTCAGCGGCTATGTGTCCGAGACCGGCAACACCTTTATGGACAAGCTGCTGTCCAAGGGCGGCATGTTGAGCATGCTCAACACCATCTCGCTGATCATCAGCGCCATGGCCTTCGGCGGCACCCTGCAGCGGGTGGGGATTCTCAAGTACATGGTGGACGGGGCGCTAAAACGCGCCAAAAGCAACGGCGGCCTGGTGGCCACCACCGTGGCGACCTGCACCGCCACCAACCTGGCGGCCGCCGACCAGTTCATTGCCATCACCCTGCCCGGCGGTATGTACCGCGATGAGTTCGAACGCCGCGGCCTGTCACGGCTCAACCTGTCGCGCACCCTGGAGGACTCCGCCACGCTCACCTCGGCGTTGATTCCCTGGAACACCTGCGGCGCCTATATGTCCGCTACCCTGGGGGTGGCCACCCTCACCTACGCGCCGTTTGCCATCTTCAACCTCGCCTGCCCCTTCATCGCCGTGATCTACGGCTACTGGCACATCGCCCAGAAGCCGCTGGAGCTGGTGGACGGCCAGGCGGAAGCCGCCACCGGTTGATGGACTGGGACCTGCCGCGGCCGCACACCCTGGCGGTGCAGGTGGCGGCGGACGATATCGACGGACTGCGCCACACCAACAACGCAGTGTATGTCACCTGGTGCGAGCAGGTGGCCTGGGATCACTCGGCATCCCTGGGCCTCGACCTGGCGGCCTACCAACGGCTCAACCGCGCCATGGTGATTACCCACAGCGAGTTCGACTACCTGAAGCCTTCCCACCTCGGCGATGAGCTGGTGGCGGCTACCTGGATTGTCGACTGGGACGGCAAGCTGACCATGCGGCGCCGCTTTCAGGTGCTGAGGCCCGCCGATGGCAGCACCGTGCTGCGGGCGCGCATGCAGTTCGCCTGTGTGGACCTTGAGAACGGCAGGCCGCGGCGGCTGCCCCGGGAGTTTATCGACGGCTACGGGCCGGCGATTGTGCCCGGCTGACGCCCCTGTCTGTCAGCAGCGCGACCAGTCGAAGCTGAGCACATCCTGCACCCGCTCGGCACCCAGCTTCATCATCAACAAGCGGTCGAGGCCCAGCGCCACGCCGGCGCAGGACGGCAGGCCTGACTCCATGGCGGCCAGCAGTCTTGCATCGATGGGCCGGGTGGGTTCGCCCCGCGCTGCCAGTGCCCGGTTGTCCGCCTCGAAGCGGGCGCGCTGCTCGGTGGCATCGGTCAGCTCGAAATAGCCGTTGGCCAGTTCCACACCGTTCACATACAGCTCGAAGCGCTCGGCGACGGTGATGTCGCCCTCCTGGCGCAGCCGCGCCAGCGCCGCCTGGGAGGCGGGGTAGTCGTACACGAAGACCAGCCCTTCCAGCTCCGGCTCGATCAGGTGGGTGAGCAGCAGGTCGAGCCAGGTGTCACGGTCCTCACTGCCGCCGCTGTAGTCCAGCCGCTGACGGGCAAAGCGCTCCAGTTCCTCCGCGCCGAGTACGAACGGGTCGACACCCAGGTGCTGCTGGAACAACTCGCGGTAGCTCACCACGCGGTGCAGGGAGGTGCCGAGTACTGCCTGTACCAGCTCCGCCACTTCCGCCATCAGCGCTGCCAGGCTGAAACCGGGGCGATACCACTCCAACAGCGTGAATTCCGGGTTGTGACGGCCACCGGCCTCGCCGGCACGAAACGCCTTGCAGACCTGGTAGATGGGTCCGCTGCCCGCCGCCAGCAGGCGCTTCATGGCGTATTCGGGGGAGGTTTGCAGCCAGCGTTTGGCGCCGGCCTGATCGCAGGCGATGGGGGTGATGGCCGGGTCGGTGATGGTGTCGCTGCACAGCAGCGGCGTGTCGACTTCGAGCACGCCGCGGGCGGCGAAAAAGGCGCGCAGCTGCTGCAGCAGTTCAGCGCGCCCGGCCAGCGCCCCCGCTATGGCCGAGGGCTGCCAGTCGTCGGCTTGTGCCAATCAGGACTTGCCGCGCCCGACGTATTCGCCGGAGCGGGTGTCGATACGGATGATCTCGCCCTGGCTGAGGAACAGCGGCACCTTGACCACGGCGCCGGTGCTGAGGGTGGCGGGCTTGCTGCCGCCGGAGGCGGTATCGCCCTTGACGCCGGGGTCGGTCTCGGTGATTTCCAGTTCCACGAAGTTGGCGGCCACGACCGCCAGCGGGGAGTCGTTGTACAGGGTGACCTCGCAGCGGTCGCCTTCCTTGAGCCACTGGGCGGCATCGCCCACGGCGTCTTTGTCGGCCTGGTACTGCTCGTAGGTATCCGGTTCCATGAAGTGCCAGAACTCACCATCGCTGTACAGGTACTCCATGGTGCGGTCCATGACATCGGCGCCTTCGAGGCTCTCGCCGGACTTGAAGGTGCGCTCCCAGACCCGGCCGGACTTGAGGTTGCGCAGCCTGACCCGATTGAAGGCCTGGCCCTTGCCGGGCTTTACGAACTCGTTCTCGATAATGCTGCAGGGGTCGCCGTCCAGCATCACCTTGAGACCGGAGCGAAATTCATTGGTGGAGTAACTTGCCATATGCCCGAGCGTTCCTACGTTCTGCGCCATAAAAAAGGGCGGCTATCATACCCCGAAGCGCGTCGCTATGGCAGCCTGCCGTGCACTCGCGGCCGGGCCGCAAACCGGCCTGCAGGCGGCGTAAACCATGGGGCCGCGACCCACTGCCCACATTGGAACTATGTCGCTGGACAGGCCCCGGCATAGGTGATTCACTGTCGGTGTTGTTTGCGGGGTGGGGATTCTTGCGGGCAACAGGCCGATTACATCACTCGGGCTCGGTATAACTGCTATTTCAGTGCTACTATTGTGCGCTCGCGTGACGGTGAACGAACGGCAAAACCCGTGGACCAGGACGTCCCCGGAGTAGGGTGAGTATGCTCGGCGGTATCCATGGGCGCACAGCCGCTTTGCCGCACGAGGCGTTAAAATGAAAAGTGTACCTAAAACAGTTACTTAGGTACTATACGCATCGGCTGACAACAACGTATAAGGCAGAGCCTGTGCTATGAGCAAAAACGAGCCAATCAAGCTGCGAATACCCCGGCAGGATCTGTCGGAGTTCGTCCTGTTTGGCTTGACGGCAGACCAGGCCGCCAATTGGGCCGAAAGCCTGCCGATGGCCAACCCGGCCCAGGTGGCCCAGCAGCTACGCAGCGCCATGAGCGACCTGAACCGGGTCGACATGCGCCCGGATATTCGCTTTGAGATTCTCGAGGCCCTGCGCCCGGTCACCCACACTGCCCTGTCGACCCTGTCCAAGTTCTACCTGAACCAGCCCATCGTGCTGCCGGACGAACCCCGCAAGGCCGCCAAACTGGCCCAGAATCTCTACGAGCTGGTCACCACCGCCTACACCATTGTCGGCATCCAGACGATTCAGCGCCGCCAGGAAATCTCCGGCGCCAACCCGGCCAAGCTGGTCTGCATGGCCCTGCACCGGGCGATTACTTCCGCCAGCATGAAACTGCTGGTGTCCTACCAGCTCTACCAGCCGGTGGAGATCAACGCCTGGATGGAGCTGCACCAGCTCTTCCTGCTGGCCGAGCGCCAGAAGCTCTCCAGCCAACTGGTGGCCGATGATATCGCGGGCGAAGGCAGCATTACCGACACCTACCTGCGCGCCTTGCTGCTGGGTAGCTGCAAGCCCAATCAACTGCGCCAGCGCGACCTGGCCGGCGTGTTCAAGGGCCTGCGCGAGTGGGTGGAGCACATCGACCTGCTGATGCCCAGCGAGCGCGCCGACGGCCTGTTCCTGGTGGACTTCGCCAGCGACCATCCGCCGATCTACGCCTCCCTGTACAGTGAGATACCCGGCGACAACTGCCGCCTGATCAACACCGACAAGCTGGTCGACTTCCTGCAGAACCTGCGGGCGGATACCGGCGAGCAGTCCATCGTGTTCGACAAGGACACGGTGGTGTCTCCGAACGTGCTGGACCACGTGATCACCGCCTGGGGCGTGATGAGCAAGCGCAACTTCGCGCGTGCCCCCGGCCAGGAAAAGCTGTGGATCTCGGTGGGTCTCAGCAATACCCATTTCTATGTGAGTGGCGGCATCAATTTTGAGTCGCTGGTCTCCTCCTCCTATGCCCATATGCTGGACCAGGACACCGACGCCTCCCCCACCGGCGACGATGCGGTGAAGGAAAAAGAGCTGTGGGACAAGGTATTCGACGGCGCCGGCCGCGACGATAGCCTGGCCCTGGAAGAGCTCGAGTTCCATATTCGCGAAGCCGGCATGGAAGGCAACGTCAACAGCAAGGAACGCCACCCGGTGTTCCCGGTGCGCATGGCCAATGTCAGCCCGGGCGGTTACTGCCTGGAATGGTCGGCGGATATTCCCAGCCACATCAAGACCGGCGACGTGATCGCCGTGCGCGAAGTGGACAACAGCGCCTGGTCCATCGCGGTGATCCGCTGGGTCAGCCAGCTCAAGGACCAGACTACCCTGCTGGGCGTCGAACTGCTGAGCCCGCGCGCCACGCCTTACGGCGCCCGCGTCCAGCACAAGACCGGCGAAGACGGCGACCTGATGCGCGCCCTGCTGCTGCCGGAAATCAAGCTGGTAGGCCAGCCCAACACCCTGATCACCCCGCGGGTGGGCTTCAAGGAACGCCAGAAGGTCACCCTGATCCGCGGCGGCGCCGAATCCTATATCCAGCTCTTCAAGAAGGTCTC
>JANQIO010000108.1 GCA_028282105.1 Halieaceae bacterium
GCGCAGTACCGGAGCTTCCGGGATCAGCGCGCGCTGGCGGTGGGCATCAACTGCCTCGCTGTCCAGCAACTCGCGAATCAGCTCGCGATCCGGCAGTTCGACCTTCGCTACCTCGTGGGAGGTACGGAAGCCGTCGAAAAAGTGCAGCATCGGAATGCGGCCACGCAGGCTGGCCTGCTGGGCGATAAACGCAAAGTCCAGGGCCTCCTGGACGGAGTTGGAGCACAACATGCCGTAGCCGGTGCTGCGCACCGCCATCACATCGCTGTGGTCACCAAAAATTGACAGGGCATGAGTGGCCACGGTGCGGGCGGCCACATGAATCACCATCGGCGACAGCTCACCGGCGATCTTGAACATATTGGGCAGCATCAGCAGCAGGCCCTGGGAGGCGGTGAAGGTGGTCGCCAGGCTGCCCGCCTGCAGGGCACCGTGGATAGCACCCGCCGCTCCGGCCTCGCTCTGCATTTCAAACACGTCGGGCACAGCACCCCAGAGATTGGTGACGCCAGCGGCGCTCCAGTCATCAGCGTGTTCGCCCATGGGGGATGCCGGAGTGATGGGGTAGATCGCCACCACTTCATTGAGCAGGTGCGCAATGCGTGCCGCAGCCTCATTGCCGTCCAGCATTACCGTTTGCTGCGCCATCATCACGCTCTCCAATACCTCGGAGAGTCTTACTCTGCCGTCGCTTCGGCAAAAATACCTTGAGCCAGCGCAAGCCAGCGGGAATCAGGGCCTTCACCTTTTGGCCGGGCGTGGCACAAAAAAGGGGCCCGCAGGCCCCTTGATCTAGCTGATTGCGAGAATCAGAAGTTGTAGGTCAGGTCCAAACCGCTGATGCGACCAGGATTGGGGTGGTTGAAGCCACCGCCGAATTCCGGCGCCGGAATGATCTCTTCCAGGAAGTCCTCATCGGTGGCGTTGCGGCTCCAGGCCACCACCGACCAGTTCTCGCCGTGCAGGCCGGCGCGCAGGTTGAGGGTGAAGTAGTCATCCCGCTCGGAACGCGAGAACTCACTGGGACCAAAGCCAAAGCCAGGAACGCCGTAGACATCAGACAGATCGGTGAAGAAGTTGATGGTCTCGTTGTCCTGCACCGAGTGGAACCAGGTGCTGCCCACGTACATGTAGTCGGCCCGGGCGGTGAACTCCAGGTCGCCGAACACCGGGGTGCGGAACTGCACGCTCAGGTTGCCGTTGGCTTCCGGTGCGTAGGGCAGGTCGTTGCCTTCGGTATAGGGGCGGTTCTGGTTCTCCTTGATCTCGGTATCAACGATGCCGTAGCCGCCGGAGAAGGTGAAGTACTCGTTCATCGCGTAGGCGAAATCCACCTCGGCGCCGAAGATCTCTGCCTCCTCGATGTTGGTGACCACCCGCAGCAGGCCGAAGGGACCGGCGAAGAAGTTGAAGAACTGGTAGTCCTCAATCTCCGTGTAGAACACCGCCGCGTTCAGGCGCAGGCGGTTGTCCAGCCAGTTCGACTTCACGCCGATCTCGTAGGTGTCGGTGACTTCCTTGTCGAAGTCATCGCGCAC
>JANQIO010000202.1 GCA_028282105.1 Halieaceae bacterium
CACCACGCTCCAGGGCCTCGACCACGGTCGGCATGAAGTTGCGTGCGGGTGAGTACGTCGACTTGAGGGTGACACCGGACATATGCATCAGGCCGAGCGGCAGCGCAACGTCCTCAAAGAAAATCGCCACGTTTGTGCAGAACGCGCCCGGCGCGGCCGCTCTGACCAGGAACCGCAACAGGCGTGGGTCGGGGTGGGCGTCGAGGATGACATCAAACTGCCGCGAGAGCTTTACCCCCTTCTCCCAGATGTGCACCTCATTGGCACCAATGTCTTGCGCCAGTAGCAATCGAGATTCGTCGTCATCGATGTAGGCGATGTGCCGCGCACCGGCTGACTTTGCCCAGAGTATCGCGTAAAGCCCGAATCCTCCCGCCCAGCCACCGATGAGCACATCAGCGTTCTGTCGAGTCTCAATATGCGGCACCATGGTACTCCAGGCATCGGAGAGGTTGTCGCCGACAGAAACGGCGGCGAGCGGATCTACGGTTTCCGGGATTTTGACAAGCGCATGCGACGCCCAGGGCACGCGGTACTTCTCTGAGAACATCCCGCCCCACTCGCCGGCGTGGGGAACGCCGTAAGAGGGCACCAGCAGCGGATGCGTGTCCTTGTGTTCGCAATGCAGCGGTAGCTGCGCCATGCAATTCGAGCAGCTCCCGCAGGTGCGATGGTAGGGAACCGCGACAACGTCACCGACCTTCAGGCCGTTGACATGGCTTCCCACCTCGGCGACTCTCGCGACCGATTCGTGCCCGAGCGCGAAGGGGGGCTGGAATGGACTGAGACCGTGGATGATGGCCTCATCTACTGCGCAGGTGGTCGCAGCGATCGTCGAGACGACTACCTCGTGATCAGCTTGAACGGTGGGCTCAGGAACCTCGTGCCAGCGCAGCTCTCGAGGCCCCTCATAGTGAAGCTGTCGCATGTCATCTCCTCTAGCCAGGGAAGTCCAGGCATCTTATTGGTCTTATTATTAGATGTAAATAGCGTAAACACTGATGAGAAGAGCGCCGCTTCGCGACGCGCGCCTGCCCGAGGCGCACAAGGATGAGCGCCTGTTTAGCCACTGCTGACCAAATCGCGGTTGTTCTGGTGGAACGGCAATCCTCGCCAGGGTTTGCACCGCCCTGCAACTATGTCTAATTTAGAGACCCGTCCTGGTGTTGCGTCGCTGTCGCCACACTGGATGGCAAATGGAGGCTGGATCACCGCTGTGAAGCGCAAGAGTTTTGATGACATTGAGTGCGGAATCGCCCAGGCGCTGGAGCGCGTCGGCGACGTGTGGGCATTTCTGGTGCTGAGGGATGCGCTGTTTGGCGTCGACACCTTCGAGGGGTACAGGCAGAGCCTGGGGATTTCGCGCAACACCCTGTCTGTCTGTCTTGAGCGACTGGTGGAGAACGGGCTGATGTCGCGGCGAACCGATCCGGAAGATGCCCGGCGCGTCATCTATCGGCCAGAACAACCCGGCGAAGAGCTCATCGTTGTTCTGGCTGCCCTCTCGCAATGGGGGAACAAGTGGGCATATGGTAAGAAGAGCGCCCCCTCCTACGTCGCCGACCAACGCAAGGCAAAGCCGATACAAGACATCGCGCTGCTCGATGAAGATGGGCGCAAACTCAAACTGCGCGATCTGCGCATGATCCTGGGCCCCTCGGGATCTCCGAAGCTGAAACGGGCGTTCGCACATCTGTTTGATGGCGCTGATGAGGGTGATGCCTAAGGCAGCGCGGCAGCTCGAAGCCGGCCTGAACAGCAGCTAGCACAGAAAACACCGCCACCCGCGGCAACGGCTTTTCGGCCCGCCAGCCTGGGACCGCGACCACAAAAACCCTGATTCGGTCCGGGTCAATCTCGTCGAGACAACCAGTACACTTGATCACGAACGTCGGCTAGCGCGGCCGTTCGCACAAGCAATACATGGAGACAGCAGGAAACCCGTCCAAGTCCAAGACCTAACCCACAGCGAGGTATCTAACGTGAGATCAGTTCTGGGCATTTTGATCGTTCTTTATTCCATCACTTCCGTCGCTGCGACGGAGGCAGATGCACCGCTTAGGCGAGTGCTCAGCCAGGAGCAGCAACAGGCCCTGACACCGGATGACGTCATCCGGCTACTCAACGAGGGCAATCAGCGCTTTGTCAATTCTGAACTCACCCGCCGCGACCATTCCGCACAGATTCGCGATGCGGTGGACGGCCAGTTTCCGAAGGCCATGGTGCTATCCTGTGTGGATTCGCGGGTGCCGGTGGAAGACGTGTTCGACCTGGGCATTGGCGACATCTTCGTCGCCCGGGTGGCCGGGAACTTTTCCAACACCGACATCCTCGGCAGCATGGAATTCGCCACCAAAATCTCCGGCGCCAAGGCCATCCTGGTGTTGGGCCATGAACACTGCGGCGCGGTAAAGGCCGCCATCGACAACGCCCGGCTCGGCAACATCACCGCCATGCTCAAGAACATTAAGCCCGCGGTCGATGCCTTCGCCGACTACGAGGGCGAAAAAACCAGCGCCAACCCGGAGTTCGTGCACATGGTGGCAGAGAAGAACATCCGCCTGACCATGGATGAGATTCGCGTCAACAGCCCGGTGATCCGCGACCTGGAAAGCCAGGGTGAGATTGCCATCATTGGCGCGCTCTACGATATGGACAGTGGGCTGGTAGAGTTCCTCGACTGAGGCCAGCCCTGCGCGAGGCGGGCGCTAGTCGACGCCAATGTCGAAATGCAGCACCTCCTCGCGCTCACCCAGTGATTCATACAGGGCGATGGCCGGGTCGTCGCCGTGGTCTGCCTGTACGAAGATCACCCAGGCGTTGCGTTGTCGTGCAATGGGCTTGAGTGCCTCGATCAGGGCCGTGGCAATACCCCGGCGCCGGTGGCTTTCCGCTACCGCCAGGTCGTAGATGTACACCTCGCTGCGCCGTTGCTCGAACTTGCGCAGTACATAGGCCGCCAGTCCGCCGACGACGTGCTCCCCATCCATGGCCGCCAGCGCGATGAAGTGGGGATCAGCCAGCAGCTCACCCAGGTAGCCGGCGTCAGGGCGATCCGCGCCGTAAGTGTCGGGCTCCTCGAAGGCCTCGCCAAAGCAGTCCAGCAAAGCATGCATGGCGGCCAGGTCATTCTGGCCGAGGTGCAGCAGTTTTATCACCGCAGTGTCCTCTACAAATCCCCCTGGTCGGGGACAAACTCCAACAGATCGCCGGGCTGACACTCGAGCACCTCGCAGATGCGCTCCAGCGTTGAGAAGCGCACCCCTTTTACCTTGCCGTTGCGCAGCAACGACAGGTTCTGCTCGGTCACACCGACCGCCGCCGCCAGCTCCTTGCCGCGAATCTTGCGTTTGGCCAGCATGACATCCAGGTGAATTACGATGGGCATGGGCGGCAGTCTATACGAACTGCTGGTTCTCCTGTTCCAACTCACCCCCTCTTACCAGCAGGTCGCAGATCACCCACAGGATGACCGCCAGGATGATCGTCTGAACTTCGCCAGACCCGAAGGAAAGCGCCAGCATTTTCTGGCCCGGGGGATGGTTCCAGGACAGCAACACGCTGGCCAGCGCCGTGTGCAGGGGCCTGGTGAAGGCCTGGATGAACAACAGCACGGAGAACCTGCGCAAATCCCGGCTGTTGGATTGATTGAAAAACTCGCCCCGGGAAAAGTTGACGAAGGCGCGCCGCAGGAAGAACAGGCCCCAGACCCCAACGCCAAGGTGCAGGGCCGTGATGAACCACAGCCCCCACCACTGGGCGGTCGTCACCGTACCCCACTGAATGGACAGGCGCAGGTTGTTCCGCGCCAGGGCGGCAAAGGTATCGATATCGACGAACAGGTAAACGGCCGCTACCGGCACGATTACCAGCGTCAGCAGGCAACTCCAGGTCACCAGCAAACAGAATATGCGGTGCACGGCGGCCCCCTTGCTATGATTGAATTACAGCAATATATTATTGTTTTATTTTAATTTGTAAAGTACTCGGAGAGATCTCATGAGCAAACGCCTGATTGCCACAGCGCTGCTGGGGCTGTGCGCCAGCCAGTCACCCAGGCTGGCCGCGCTGACCACGGACGAGTTCTTCGCTATCTGCGAATCAGCGGCGGGGCGCTGCCAGGAGCACCCGGTACTGCAGGCGTACGTGGGCGGAGCGCTGGACCTGCTCGCCACGCTGGACGAGCAGACCGAGTACCTCGACGAGGTGTACTGCAAGCACCCCCGCGGCCTGTTTGACGTGGCGGCGATCATGGAGTTCATGCAGGCGCAGCGCGAGGGGTATGGCGACCGCAATGCCATGCTGCTGGTGGTGCGCTACTTCGAGCGCCACGGTGGCTGTGAGCCCGGGCCCTAGGCCCGGCGCCAGCTTTACTTCGGCTTGCGGAACACCAGGAAGAAGCGATCAGTGTTACCAGTGACCGTCTTGCGGCCCACCTCGTACTGCAGGGTGTCATCCGGGCGATAGAACATGTCGGAGAACTTCTCCAGTTCAAAGCCCGCCTGCTGCACTTCGGTCAGCACCAGCACCGGGTCTTCACGCCGCCAGTTCTCATAATCGTCCGGCTGCATATGGCGACGGGTGTGGTCGATGATCACGAAGGCGCCACCGGGCTTGAGGGCCTTGTAGACCGCCTTATTGAAGGCCGCGCGGTCCTCCAGCGACAGGTTGTGGTAGTTGCGGACGTTGAGGAACATATCCAGCTTCTTCGATTCGAAGTCGATCTCCTCAAAGGTGTAGACCAGCTCATCGTCGTCCCAGCCCATGTCCATGGCGACCTCACGGACCTTCGCATACTCCGGCGCCGTGCGCAGCTCACCCAGATCGGCCAGCCACTCCTCGGGGTAGCCAACGATCAGCTCGCCCCGCTCCCGGAGCACCGGCGCCAGGATTTTGGTGTACCAGCCGCCACCGGGGCCAAACTCAAACACCTTCATATCGTCTTCCAGCCCCATAAAGGCCAGGGCTCGCGCCGGGCGGCGGTTACGGTCCCGGGCGCGTTCCGCCTCGGTGCGATACTCCAGCTCCAGGGCCGCGGCGATTTTCTCTTCGGTGGTCTGGGCCTGTGCTGCCGTCACCTGGCACAGTGACAGGGCCAGGCTGAGGGTGATCAGTGCATATTTCATGAGGGAGTCCACATTATTGGTGTGTTTAGGCAGGTAAGATTGGACCCTGATTACAGCAGAATGTGCCGCCCAATGCCTTACCACGTTTTAGGGGGGTGAAGCCGCCAAAACGGGCTGAAGGCGGGCACCGGAATTGCCTATAATCGCCCATCGCACTTTCAAGCCAATACAAAGGACATTCCCTATGGACCGCGCCACCGAACTCGGCAAATCCAGCCTCTTCAGCACCCTGCCGGCGGCAGAGATCGAGAAGCTTGCCGGCATTGCCGAAGAAATCACCTACAACGCGGGTGACCAGCTCATCCATGAGGGGGATGCACCCGACAAGCTGCTGGTGATCGTGATGGGCAGCGTTACCGTGACCAAGCAGGTCGGCCCCGGCGAAGAAGAACAACTGGCGGTGCTGAGCAGCGGCTCCCACCTCGGTGAAGCCGTGCTGGTAGATGAGGCCACCGAACGCGCCATTACCGCCAAGGCCCTGGAGAAAACCTTTGTGCTGGCCTTCGACCCGGCGGCCTTTCGGGAGCTGTGCGAGGCGGATTTCGAGCTGGGCTACCACGCCTACCGTGCCATCGCCCTGGCCATGACCAAGCGGGCGCGCGGCTTTATGAACCAGACGGCCTACTACAAGGCGCAGACACTACATCACTAGCCGAAATCTCAACCCTCACCTGCCTCGCCGACCATCCGTCGGCGGGCTGGCGTTCAGCAGGCCGCCGCCGCTTCAAAAATAGTTCACGCAGCTAATCTATAGTGCGCCTAAGCAGACTCGCTCAAGGCGGTACAGAATGGAGACGGGCAGCTCTCTTGGCCACGCCATCAGTTTTTTCATGGTGCTGACCAGCTTTCTCTCAATAACCGGATGCCTGGATGACAGCAACCGTTCGCCCAACTTCAATGTGGAAGTATCGGCGGTGGTGGGCGGTGGGGCGGCTATCGAAATGAACTATCTGTTCTGGGGGTACCGGGATAGCGATGGGCATGTATCCAACTTCTTCTGGGTGTATTGTGATGAAAACGACTTCTCAGCGAGCTGCCCTTCCCTTCGCATCCCGTTTGAGGCCGATGGAGAGATACTGATTCGAGGCGCCTCTGACCTCGGGTCGTTGGGCAGCCCAGGCTGCTTCAATGGCTTGAATGGTTCAGAGGTAGTCATCGCCATTCCGAGCCGGGAACAGACCGTAGTCCTCACGCTGGATCGATTTCAGGGAGGATGCTCGTAACAGTGCCAGGCCACCTGCGCCACTGAAGCGGCGCGACGGGCATCTCGCACTCAACACACTCCCACACCCTGTCCTGTCTGGACGGGCCACGCGTTATTCGAACACTGCCAGATCAGCCAGATAGCCTAAGCCGTCGCCATCCTGGCGTAGAACAAACGTGCAGGGCGCGCTCCGACAGCGGGTGCTAGACTTTTCCAAAAACAAGGCGCGCTGAACCGGGTATCGAAACACCGGGCAGCTGCGCGCCAGAGGCATCAAACCAGTGGAGCCGAGGCGATGGACCCGCTCGTCATTGTCGACCGCCTGGAACAGCAGTCGCTGATAGAAGACCAGCAGGCAAAGGTGCTGCGGACCTACTACGCCCATCACCTGGTCACACTGCACGTCGAGCTGCGCCTGCTGCTGTGGCTGGGCAGCGGCATGTTCGTTTCCGGCCTCGGCTTGCTGGTACGGGACAGCATCTCCGACGTGATTATCACCGGCGCCATCCTGGCGAGCATTGGCGGCTGCTTCTGGGGGGCGCAGTCCACACACATCCATCATCTGATTCGGGCGGGCCTGGTATCGATGGCCTGTTCGCTAATGATCGTGCTGCGCGCCCAACTGGAGTACCACTACGGGCTGTTCGAGGGTGAGTTTCGCCTGAGTTCCCTGACACTGGCCGCCATTTTCTTCGCCGTTGCCTATCTCTACGATCATCGCGGCGTGTTGATCATGGCCACGACCAGCCTGACCGCATTTGTCGGCGCGGTGGTTGACCCCGAGGCCTCGTTTTTCCTGGTAGAGGAATCCGATGTCGAGCTGCTGCCGCTGCTGGCCGGCTACTCGCTCGCGGCCCTGTTTGCGGTCTACCTGCTCAAAAAGAAACAAATCGGCAGGGACTTTACCGTGCCCTATTTGTATTTCTACGCGAACCTGCTGCTGAGCGTGGCCACTCTGGGCTACCTGAAGTTTGATTTTCACTTCGGCTACTTCATGCTGCTGCTGACCTCCTGTATCGGGCTTGGATTCGCCAGCGTGGCGGTTCGGCGGTCTGCAGTGCTGGTGTTTGCGCTGTTTTACTTCTACGTGGCCATTACGTCCTATACCTTCGAGAACTTCGAACTGGAGATTGTCGGCGGGATGACGTACTTCATTCTCACCGGTTCGGCGTTCATCGGACTGATTCTGGCGGTCCGCAACCGCTTCCGGGGCCTCCATGTATCCTGATCAGTGGCGCTCACTATGGAGCATTCGCAAACTGGCCAGACATTGGGCCCGGAGCGGGATTATCAGCGAAGCGCAGCACGACGAGATTGATGCGCATTTCGAGCAACCCTTTCGCACCGCCAACCTGATGCTCGCTATCGCGACGGGGATATTCACCGTGATCGTGGCCATCGCCCTGCTGGTGCTGATCATCGAAGTCACCGATGCCGACAGCGACCCGTTCAGCTCGGCGTTCATCTGCGCGCTGCTGGCAGGGCTCTACGGGTATATCGCCCACAAGGTCATCAAGTCGCACGGCCAGATGCACACAGGCATTGATGATGGCCTGAGTCTCGCGCTGGTCTTTGCCACCTTTATGACACTGCTTAGCCTGGGCACCATCGGTGAGGAGCCCGGTGAGCTTGAGATCCAGATCTACTTCTGTTTGGCCGCGGCCGTCGGCGCCCTGCTGTTCCGAACCCTGCTTGCCGCCTTCGTGTTCCTGCTGGGGGTGACCGTTGTTGTGCTACAGGTGATTCTCAACGAGATCTATCTCCAGCCAGCCGCATCCATGGCCGCCCTGCTGCTGACGGTAGTGGTGCTGGAAGTGGTGCTGTTGTCTACTTTCAACCACTTCCGCGAAAACTGGCGGTCTCAGCTCGAGAAGCTGGAGTACGCACTGCTAGGGGGCATTGTGGTGTTTTCCAACTACGCTGTGATCTTCTACCTGGCGCCGGACTACACGCCCGTGGCTGGGGTTCCACTGCCTCCGGGCGAGGACGGGATTCTCGAGATAAATCTCGCCGAGCTGTCCTTTCTTTACTACCTGATCACCGTGTCTGTTCCATTCCTGATGATCTACGCAGGGTTTGCCACCACCAATGTTCGCATGCTCCGGGTGGGAACGGTGGGTGTGCTACTGGCGATCACCACGCTGCGATTCCACTTCTTCACGGATGCTCTCGAGGCCTTTCTTATCATCGGCGGGCTGCTGCTGGTCGGCTTTGTGCTGCTTGCCCAGCGCATACTGCGAGACGGCTTCGGTCGCTACATTAACCACCCACTGCTCTCGGAAGAGCATGAAGACCTGAACCTTGAAGACATGCTGCTGCATCGCGGCACGCTGGCGGTGCAGGCCGGCATCGCCAAAGGCGGGTCAGGCAAATAGCCTGGCTATCGGTCCTGGAACCCGGCGCCCGCGACCCCATGCTTACCCCCAGCCGAAAAGCACCCCCCGAAGTTCCCCCGATCAGCCACGACGGCGTTCGCTACCAACAGGTGTTGAGCGGCGCGGAACTCGGCGAGCCAGGCCGCAGCGGCTATCTCGGCGCCTATGACGCGGACACCGGCGAGCGGCTCTGGCATGTCCGTGTTTATGAACACGAACGCGCGGAGCATCTTGAAGAGGATGTCCAGGACGTGTTCTTTGCCAGCATGCAACTGCTTGAAGCGAGCCGCCGCCTGCTCATCGAAAACGAGCGCGGTGAGCGCTTTGAAGTGGATATCGAGACGCGGGCGGTATTGCCCCGGCAGTTGCTGCTATAGCCTCCTCTGAGAGTAGCGGAAGCATGCGACTGTTAATGACTGTTGTATTTGTGGTTCCACTGCTCAGCGCAGTCGCGCAGAGCTGGGGAACAGTGCGCGGCTGCGACCAGGCAGCGGGGAACCAGGCGGCAAGAGATGGTCACGCTGAAGAAGCGCTCGATAAACTCAGGGCCTGCGAATACGATCCGGCAGCGACTGGAGAAACCCTGTGGAATCTGGCAGTGCTATATCTCTGGCCTGGCTTTAGCTCTTTCCCCAGCCAGGAACAGCGAAGCGTCAAGTTCTACAAAGTCCTGCACCGCGCCGCTGAGAAGGGTAACTATCACGCTCTGGTGACGCTCTCCAGCGTTCACCGAACCGGAGACTCACTCGTGGGGATACCCGCTAGTGAACCCACCGCGGATTGTTTATTGGCTGTGGCGGACGATCCCGCCAACTTTTCTCCTGGCGCCGTGGAGCGCTGTATCCAGCAGAACCGCTAAGGAGCAAAAGGGCTCTGACCCCTTTTCTTGCGGGAACCCCTTCGCAAGCTGCTGTTTACGGGCTACTACAGCTCAGTGACCTCAATCGTCAGGGTCACGAAATCGCTTTCCCAATTGAAAACTTCGCCCTCGACGGGGCGCAGGTGGGTCGCGTAGATCATGTACCGCCCGACGCCGGGGAGAGGCACCTCCAGGTGGCCCTGAGCGTTGGAACGCCGTAATGTATCGGGCCCGCTGCCCTCGCGCACGATACCCACCGCCTGACCCGACAGAGGTTTACCGTCGAAAAACACGCTCAGGCGTAACGAGTCGCCGGGCCTGAGCCCGGTCGGATCCTGCAGGGGCCGAATATCGAAACGCGACGGCGCGGACTCGGAAACGCAGGTCGCACTAGCATCGTCAGACGCGGCGCGCAGGTAGGTACGCGCCAGTTTGCTGTAAGACTCCCGCCAGAGGCTCTCGGCCGCCTCGGCTCGCCAGTGATTCCACACCGCATCGCCGGCCCCGATCTCTTCCAGGTAGTGCACTATCTCATCCTGATCCGGAATCTCGAGCACCCGCGGGTATAGCTGTACCCACGCGCAGTTCACGCCTTCGTGAGCCATACCGCGCAATCGCAGCACGCCGTTGCCAACAGCCAGAGCCTCGAGCGCAACTCTCTGGCCCGCAGATACCAGAGCGGCATCGACGATGCGATCGGCCGTGATGGCTGATCCCGGCGCCGGGAATCCCATACCACTGCTCATCTGGAATGCCACCGGCGCCCCGCTGTTCGATGAGAAACTCTCCGGCAACAACCAGGTTTCATGTGCGGAAACGCTGGCTGAACCCAGCGCGAAGAGACTGGCCAGGGCAAACGAAAAGCAAAAACACCTTTGCATAGCGATACCACTCATCAACATATAGGGCTGCACACTCTGACTCGTTCAGAGTCGGCTCAAACCGCTGAGACTAACAGAGGCTGGAAGCCGGACGGAAGGCTGACACCAAGTAGGCCATAACACGAATTCCTGTAATGCCATTTCGCTGCCCTGCCAATCTCCACCTACAATCTCTGTAAGCGGTAAAAGAAAGGAGTGACCATGTCACTGGTACTGGATCGCGGTGGCTCGCCGCTGGATCACGTTGCTATCGGCGTGCCCGACACGGTAGCGGGCGTCAAAGCGATCGGCGAGCGAATCGGCATCACACCCAGGCTGACCGAGCCTGAGCCCGGCCAGTTCTACTGGAGTGGCGCCCTACCTCTTGGCGCGGGCAGATTCCTAGAGATTCTCGGACCCAACCCGGCCTATCAGGGATTCAACCCCTTCATCGAAATGGTGAAACGACTCGAGGGGCCACGCCCGCTGTTCTGGTACGTCGCCACCGATGATTTCGCGGCCTTCCAGGCAGCAGCAAAACAGGCTGGCGCCCCCGTGGAGCGGGTAGAGACAGTGACACACGACATTCGAGGCGTGCACACCGACTACACGCGCGGCTATCTGGGACGAGGCTTTCTCAGCGTCAGCCCCAATGTGATCGAGTGGCGCTCTCGCTATGAGCTGATGGCGGAAGGCGAGGGCCCGGCTTTCCTTGGCCTGGACCTGTGGCACCCGGAAGCAGATCGACTAAACCGGACCTTCGCCAAGCTCGGCATTGATCAAACGGTGACCAACGGACCCCACAAAATGGCGCTCAGGCTGGGCACACCCAATGGCGAGGTGGAGTTCGCCGGTGAAGGGCTGGAGTTTCGCGGCGCAGGCGCGTTGGTGCAGATGCTTGGCCTATTCCTGAGCTGGATGGTCAAGCGAGGACAGTAGCGGGCCAACCCTGGATAACTTCGCCTCTGCGCCGACCGGAAACCAATCGGCTGCTATGCCGACATCGAGATTGCCTGACCCGCGCTCATGATGTCTGCAAGCGGATGGAAACCCTACGCGACGCGGGTGATCGTGAGATCGATGCTGCCGTGGTTGTTCTCATACAATGACCAGACGTCATTCGGGAACGCGTAGAAGTAGCCCGATTTGGTCACTTCGAAGTCTGTGTTCTCGTAGTCTGGCAAGTTGATGTACTCGTGAGCCGTTGGGCTGCCATCGTTGGCAACGCTTCGTGCAGTGTCACCGTCATTCGCTATGGCGCCGACCATGGTGAACCAGCGAAACTTCTCTATACGCTTGGTACCCAGAAAGTCCGTTGACTGGTTCCTGGTTGCTTTCTTGTACAGATTCTCCAGCTTGCCCAGGAATGAGGACACGCCGCGCACAATGTCGCCTGTCGTCAGCTTTCCATCCTGCGTGCCCTTCCAATCACAGGAAGCCTTGCTGTCCTGCCACTCGCCTTCTGCGCTAAACCGGTATTTCTCCCCGTCCTGAACATGCAGGTGCGTGTAGTTCCAGCGCGTATCGGCATAAATGGGAAAGGTCACGGAATCACCCACGGCCAACTGCCTGGTGGGGTGATACTCGGGGTAGGCAATCGGTGATATCTGTTGTCGATCGAAAGCGCTCCGGTGAAAGGGCCCGCCCGCTGCAAACAACGGGACCGACCTGGGCCGTGAGCGAAACTTGGCAAAAATCCCCTTGAAGGAATTGTGCAACACACCGGCGGCGTTTGGCCGAATCTGCGCATCCAGGTGGTCTCTAAACGCGAGGCCCTGCGCAGCCGCCTCGTCCATCATCCACTTCAGCGCGCCGTCAGACAGGTCAGTCTCTGCATACCCCCCGCCAACATCGGAGTGCACACCGGGAAACCACACTTCCTTACAGTTACCATGGGCTGCCGCGTTGCCCCACCGGGTCACCGTGAAGCTGCTTCTCACCTCGTCGATAGCCATGGCATGTCGGCCGCAGTGCACATTGCCACCGAGATCGTTATCGTGAAAGCGCCAGGCATCCGGGTCGTCGAACAGATTGAGGAATTCCAGATCATCCGGTATCCCGAGAGCGC
The DNA here is from genome assembly GCA_028282105.1 of Halieaceae bacterium. Lineage (GTDB taxonomy): Bacteria > Pseudomonadota > Gammaproteobacteria > Pseudomonadales > Halieaceae > JANQIO01. The sequence goes on from JANQIO010000202.1 coordinate 12,493, forward strand.
CTACCGTGTCCCAAACACCCAGGAAGTGAACCGGCGCAGGGTCGCCATCATGATGGGCCGCCCAGGCAGCATCGCGGACGTTGCTGCGGCCTTTTCGATAGCCTTGTTTATACGCCCTATCGACACGCTTCCAGCCCGCCGTGTGCGCCACCCCCGTTAAATCCAGCAGACCTTGATTGAGCATCCCGGCGAGACAGCGGGCTGTAAACGCCCCGCGACTGAAGCCGAAAATGTAGATCTGATCGCCTGCTTCATAATGGCTTGCCAGCCAGTGGTAGCCGCTGCTGATATGGCGGGTGATTCCAGCGCCTATCATGCCACCCAGGAGCTTCTCCTTGAGGCCCTTCTCTTCTCCTCCCAGGCCGGGGTGGTAAAACTTGAGCTGTGTTCCACTGGATGCAACGGCGTTGAACAACTTGACCACATTCGTCGCTGCCGGAACGCCGTTGTCCTCTTGGTCGGGATTGTTCCAGGTTCCATCAAAACACACGATTAAGTTACGCATTGGTCCTTCCTTCTACCAGGTGCTGCAGTCACTTTCGCCCCCAATAAACGTGGGCGATAAATGCCGGTGATAACCACCACAATTCACTCAGATGCTGTACACAAGTAAAGCACAACAGAATCAGGCTACCGCGTTTTTCCGGTTTCCCTACAGGCAGGTACTCTAAAGACTAGAAGGCCAACGCACCCAGCGCAGAAGCCAACGGATCGCCAATGGCTGACGTGAGCGCCGGCAGCAGAACGGCCAGTAGCTGCCAGGCCTGAGAACTCAGCGGAGATACCAGACCGTTATCCTGTAGAAACTGCTTTTGCTCGAGGGATGTAGAACCCGGCAAAACAGCCAGAGTAATAGAGCGGATACGCTGGGTGAGCAATAGTGTTGCGGGCAGTGCTGCGACCAGTAACAGGAGTGAGAACATACCCCCGTAAGTCAGTGTCGTGGTACGTATAAAGCTCTTCGCCGCAACCAGTGAACCACCTACCAGCTCTGGGCCGATATGCGCGCTCAGTAAACTGCCCGTGGCGATAACGCCCGCCGTAAGCCCGATACCGGTGAGATAGATAAGCACTTTTATGGAAAGGAGCCTCTCGCGGAGGTCTTCCAACATTTCAATATGCGTCGCGCCTCGTGGCCTGATCACTGACAACGCGAACAAGGCCAACAATACATGGACCGAGGTGATTGTCCCGATCTGCGCGAGTCGCCGTGCACCGGCTTCCATATGCTCGATGCCAGACCAGGGCCCACGCCCTAGCACTCGAATGTAATCAACTTGTTGACCAACCGCCTCCTCAGGACTCGGCCACTTGTAAACAAAGTACCCCATTGATAGGAGAACTACCGCAAAGATGACCATCGCCGTGCCACCTGGGAAACAGTAGCGTGAGAAGACTGGTACGGCAGTCACGCTGGCAAAACCTAATGAGTAAACAAGAACGATGGCTGCGAACAGCCAAATGATGACATATCGCATCGCCTGTGTATGGGCAACGGAATCAGGATCCTGAAAACCAGGAAGCTGTAGCAACTGGGGCAAGAGCGTGCCTGAGTAGACAGGTTGTAGTATCAGCCCGCACAAGACTGCAAAGAGCACGATGCCACCCCATAACACGGCACCCTGGGGGTCAAAAAATTCCTTAGGTCTCAACACGCTGCACTCTCGGTATCACACCGAACCATGGGAGAAGGCTTCCGGGATGCCACATACAGGTGGCGAGCAAACCGGCCAGGTGACCCATTCACCTACCTCAGGCTAGCACAATGAGAAAAACTCACGCTGAACCAAGTTATCCATGAATTCCTGGAATCGCTCAGCCCAGATGAGAGGAGTAGAGACGTAAACCGCGGCCGCCAGCAGAGCCCTTACTTTGACCCAATAAGCCGACCCACCAACAGTTGGGAGAGCAGCAAGAAGGCAAACGTCGCAAAAGCGACCGGCGGAGAGGGACAGCGTTGTATCCACCACCCCTTCCTTGACGCCAATCAAGGCGTCTGCGCGCGCCATCAGTTAGCGTGATTGCATACGTTGGAACACCCCGACAATCGATCCAACTATTGATCAGGAGGGACCAAGCCATGCTGAGCGTTGACGAAATCATGACGCGTGACCCCCACACGCTGGGGCCTGATGACACGCTGGTAGACGCCGCGCAGTTGATGCGCGAGCACAATATCCGCCACATTCCCATTGTCGACGCCGAAGGTGGCGTCGTCGGGCTGGTCTCGCACCGGGATGTGCTGGCCGCCAGCGACTCGACCCTGCTACGCAGCGATGCAATTGGGGACTCTGATGCCGGCAAGGAGCAGTACGTCGCGCTTTCGAGTGTGATGAGTACACCCGTAGAAACTACCGACGACCACGCCAGCTTGCTCGGCGCCGCCATCACCCTGCGCCAGCACCGGATGGGCTGCCTCCCCATCACCAGCGACGGCAAGTTGGTTGGCATTATCAGTGATTCAGACTTCCTGGAAGTGGCCATCGTTCTGCTGGAGCAGATTGAAGAGGGCGAACCTGAGGAAATTGATTAAAGACTACCGGGGAGGTTCGACTTGCGGTGAAAGTCTACTCAATTCCGCACTTTTCCCCGGAGTAAGGAGACGGCAAGGGGCAGCGAGATAGGTAAACTGTCACCACTCGAAGTTCCAGTTTCGTATACATTGGATTTTTGAGGCGTTAACCGACTGGCATGGAGCGCCAGCCGACATAGTCATCGGGCCAGAATCGCGAGCACCGCGGCTGGCCACACCAGTAACGCTAACAAGCCCACCAGTACCAGAAAGCCTCGACCAAACAGTTTCACCCAGAGAGCGGCGGGGGGCAGTTCTCCGACCCCATCGGCAGGGGATTCCTCACCGACCACACCGCCTTTCACCAGGGATTTTTCCATTCGGTTCGTGAAGACAGCAAACAGTCCCAACAAGATAAACGTTGTCAGCACCCATACCACCAGCATCGGTGTCATGCGCGCCATACCCATTTCCGTTTGGTAGGCCACATACGCAACTCCCAGCGTGCTCTGGTACACCAGGTAGAACACGCAGACCGCCACAACAAAGCGGCGCTTTTCAGGGGCGCTCATCAACCGGCCATTCTTCGACGCAAAGGACTGCAGGGCCCAGTAGCCTCCGAACATCAAAGCGGCAACACCCGCCATGGTCGAACCGATATCCAGGAGGGACATGATCACAGCAAGGCCGAGGTGCATTGGCAAATAAGCCAAGAGGAAGCGGAAGAAGGTGCTTTCAAGCGACATTGGGTTTACCTGGTCCGGCGTGCACGCTCATGTATTGGGGTAAAAGTTTACTGCGAATCATGGTGACCGTTAACCAAGGGCAATTGGGGGCATAGGCAGGGTAGTCGAGAGGCGCGATCTGCGAGCGTGCTCAAGGTCTTTGATGAAATGTTGCTCTTACTCCAATTTCGATCTCACACCTCGCCTACCGCGATGAGCTTCTCCGTTCCCTCGATATTCTCCAGGGCCCAGGCGGCGATGGCGTCGAGTACTGGATGCAGGCGTTTGCCTTTCTCCGTTAGCCGGTAAACCGCTTTACCCGTTCGTGTACTT
>JANQIO010000208.1 GCA_028282105.1 Halieaceae bacterium
GGGCGGGTAGAACCGACCACCAACCCCTTTGGACCGACACAGGTGTAAATCATGTGTCCGGTATGATCTGTAAACCATGTCTTCGGTACAGACCTGGGAAAAATGGAGCTGGCGAGAGGAATCGAACCCCCGACCGGCTGATTACAAATCAGCTGCTCTACCTACTGAGCTACGCCAGCCAAATCAAACACTATGAGTCGGCGTCCTGCCTTCACGGTTATGCCTCAACGCCACCGGCCCCGACGTCCTGTCGGGTCGTTCGCCAAACTGCGATATGCCACTGGCATATCGGTTTTGGCTTACCCAACTGAGCTGTGCCAGCCAAAGCTGCCAGCGGGCGCGAATTCTAGACAATGTGCCGTGGGCATGCAATCAGGATTGTTGGGCGCAGTCCACCGCAATCAGCCGCAGGGCATCGTAACCAGCCAGTTCTCCCTCCACCCCCGGCCAGTCGAGGGCCACGCGGCCAGTGTCGTCCAGGGAAATCCAGGGCTGTTCCGCGAAAGCGGGCCGTTTATAGATGTCCGCCGCATAGCCGCGGCTGCGCAGCTTATCTCGCACCGCTATGGCGCGCTGCTCACTGCGGAACAGTCCCATCGACAGGCTACCCGCCAGCGGCCCGTCGGTAATCTGGAAGTTGTCCATACCGCCCTGGCGCAGTTCTCGCGACAACCGCCGTATGTCGGCTTGCTCGCCCGAGGTGGGCAGGTAGACCCAGTTATCCGGCGACACCTCCGTGGTCTGCAGCACCAGATCCATACTGACACCAGCGGCCGCAAAGGCCACTGTCAGCCGTTCGCTGAGGGCATCGCTGTCTACCGGCCCCGCCAGCCAGCACCGCGGCGCTGCCGGCACCGGCTCAGGCGCCGGAATATTCGCCGCGTCCGCGCTAGCGGTTTCGACCGCGGCCACAGCGACAGCCGGCTGCTGTTGCTCGTCAACAGCGGTCGCCACACCGTCGACAGGCACAAGCTCGGCTACCGCGCTGGTCACTTCCGGCTCCGCCACCTGCGACACGGCCTCAGGCTGCTGGCGGAGCTCTGGAGGCGGGCCTTCATCGAGCTCGCTCAGCAACTTGAGCTGGCTCAGACCGCCGGCCTCAAGCGGGACAGCGGGCTCATCCTGGCTGTGCTGGAGGTAGTAAACTGCCGCATTCGCAAGCACGGCAGCGGCAATCAGCCAGTGGACCAGTGACAACCTCATGCGCCCATGGCCCGGGATGCCACGGCGAGCTGTTCGAGACCGTCAAGCACCAGCTGCGGCTCGTAGCGGCCACCCTGGCCCAGCAGTTGCCTTAGCAACTCACCCTTGCCGCCGCCGAACACCAGCGCACAACCCGACCCAAAGCGCTCCATCGCGGTGGCCACAGCGCCGACCTGAGCCAATTGCAGCCCGTTATAGACAGCCGACTCGGTGGAATTGCCGGGTTCGAGCCGGTCGCGAGGTGCCTCCCCAAACCTGACCCGCGCGGTATCCCCCAGCAGCGCACGCTCCATCATAGCCATGCCGGGTAATATATAGCCGCCCCGGTGCCGGCCTGCGGTATCGAGAAAATCTATGGTCAGCGCGCTGCCCGCATCGACCACGCATACCGCTCCGCCTACCAGGCCATAGGCGGCAATCATCGCCAGCCAACGATCGACGCCCATGCGCTGGGGCTCGCTATAACTGTTGGCAATACCGCAGGCGGCGGCGCTGCTGCGAGCGAACCAGGGCTCAAGATCCCAACGCTGCAGGGAGAGTGCTGCGAGCCTCGCCTCGCTGTCAGAATCGGCGACACTGGCCACCCAGACGGCCGCGGGCTGCATCACCGGTTCGGGCAAGATTTCTCCGGCCTCCACAACGCCTTGCTCGACGGTGCGCCCCGCATCCCGCAGCCGCCACTTGGTAGCGCTGTTGCCAATATCCATCTGCAGGATCATGCAACCGGCCTCAGGCTCAGTTCACCGCCGTTGAATGCCTGAACGGTGCCACCCACATCCAGCAGCAAGGCCCCGGTCTGATCCACCCCCTGCACCACACCGACCACCTCGCTGTCACCACTGCGCAGGGAAACCGCTTGGCCGGCGTGCGCATTGCGCGCCAGCCACCTGTCCTGCCAGGGGCCGAAACCGGCAGCTTCAAAGTCAGCCAGTAGAGGAAGCAGGTGATTGAGCAGGGTGGCCAGTAGCGCATTGCGGCCGGCGTCGATGCCGCCGGCGCGGCTGGCATCTGTCCACTGCTGGTCGATGCTCTCGGCGTCGGCCTCTGGCAGCGCCAGATTGATACCTATGCCGATAACAGCACTGGTGGGACCGGCGACATGCCCGCTGGTTTCCA
>JANQIO010000237.1 GCA_028282105.1 Halieaceae bacterium
CCAACGGCTATGTGGCCGATTTCTTTCCCTATCGCCGCAAGATGCGGTTCTCGCGCGAGGAGGAGCCGCTGCAGCGGGTTTACAATGGCTAGTATCTACCTGATTCGCCACGGCCAGGCGTCGTTCGGCACGGATGATTACGACCGGCTGTCGGAGCTGGGCTGCCGCCAGGCCGAGGTGCTGGGCCGCTACTTCCTGGAGCGCGAGCTGCACTTCGATGCGGTGTACACCGGTGAGCTGAGCCGCCAGCGCAAGACCGCCGCTATCGCCCTCGCAGACCGGCTGCCCGCTGACCACCACCGGGTAGACGCCCGCTTCAACGAGATCGACAACGAGGCTCAGCTCAAGGTGATCACCCCGATCCTGCTGGAGCAGCGCCCGGAATTGAAAGCCTGGTGGGAGAAAGCCAACAGCTCCAGCAAGGACTACCAGAAGTTGCTGGAACAGGTGTTCAACTACTGGGTGGCACTCGGGGCGGACAGCCCGGACGGCCTGCAGAGCTGGGCGGATTACGCCGGCGACGCCCGCACTGCGTTAGCCGACGTGATGCGTGAACAGGGTCCCGGAACTGACACGGCCATCTTCACCTCCGGGGGAACCATTGCTACCATCGTCGCCCACGTGCTCGGTGCGGATGACGGGGCGACCTACCAGTTCTACGAACCGGTAATCAATTGCTCGGTGACGCACCTCTTGTATAACGCCAATAAAGTGTCGCTGTCCTATTACAATGATCATTCTTTCCTCGACGTCCTCGGGCGCCAGAACGGCGAAGCGCTGATCACCTATCGCTGATGGTTGATATCTATCTGGTCCGCCACGGCGAGGCTGCTGCCAGCTGGGGCGAAGACCCCAACCCCGGGCTTAGCCACCTGGGCCGACAGCAGGCCCGCCAGGTGCGCGATGAGCTGGAGCGCTATGAAGACCTGCACATCGTCAGCAGCCCGCTGCTGCGCGCCCAGGAAACCGCCCAGCCTCTGGCGACGATTCTGCGCAAGGAAGTGCACACCGAGGAGGCCTTCCGAGAGATTCCCTCACCGGTGGGCATTGAGGACCGCCAGGCCTGGCTGTCCGGTTTCATGCGCCAGGACTGGCAGGAACAGGGGCCGGAGGTGTTGCAGTGGCGCGAGCGGGCCTGGGATGCCCTGTTCGAACTGGAGCGTCATACCGCCATTTTCACCCATTTCATGATTATCAACGCCATCTGCTCACGGCTGATGGAGGCGCCTGAAACCGTGTGCTGCGTGCCAGACAACGGCTCGGTGACCCGCCTCAAGCTGGCCAAGAAAACCCTGGAACTGGTCGAAGTCGGCCGCCAACAACAAACCCACGTCTCCTAAAAAAAAGGGGTCAGAGCCCTTTTCCCCCAAAAAAGGGGTCAGAGCCCTTTTTCTTACGCGCGCACGGCAAATCCCTGGTATCCAGCCAGAAAAAGGGCTCTGACCCCTTTTTTTACCCCTTCTTTAGACGGGGCGGATTAGGGCTTCCTGGGTGGTGGATGCTACCAGCCGGCCGTCCCGGGTGTAGAAACTTCCCCGACAGAATCCGCGCGCGGCCATGGCTGCGGGGCTGTCCTGATGATAAAGCAGCCACTCGTCGGCCCGGAGCGGCTGGTGGAACCAGATGGCGTGGTCGAGGCTGGCGAATTGCATATCGGGCATGCGGGTCGAGTAGGGGTGCGGGTGCAGGGCCACGCCGATCAGCGTCATGTCGGACATATAGGCCAGCAAAGTCTGGTGTAGCTGCGGGTCTTCCGGCAGGCTGCCTGCGGCCTTGAACCACACCTGGTTTTCCGGCGCCCGGATATCCTGGGCCGGATTCATCATGTCGCGGCGGTTGACGCTGCGGCGATCGATGGCGTGGCTGCGCACCATGTTCAGCTCGCCGGTTTCCTTTGCCAGTCGTTCCCAGTAGTCGTGGTCACTCTCCAGGCTCTCGGGGTCTGGCGCCTCGGGCATGTCGAACTGGTGGGCGGGGCCTTCCTCTGTCACCTGGAAAGAGATCGAGGTGTTGAAGATGGCGCGGCCGTTCTGCTTGGCCACCACCCGGCGAGTGGTGAAGCTGCGGCCGTCGCGGATCGGGTCCACCTCGTAGACAATCTTGCGGCTGGGGTCGCCGGGCCGCAGGAAGTACGCGTGCATGGAGTGGGGGTGGCGGTCGTCCTGCTCCACGGTGCGCACCGCGGCATTCAGGGCCTGGGCCAGGACCTGGCCGCCGAACACGCGTTTTGGCAGGCGTGGGCTCTTGCCGACGAACAGGCAGGTGTCGATTTCCTCCACCTGGAGGTTGCGCAACAGGCCCTCCAGGTCGCTGGTGTCTGCCATCTCAGGCGATTCCTTCTGGGCTGTGGGGTGGTTGGGCGGCCAGGCCGCTGAAAAAGACCTGGTAGTAGTCGATAGAGGCGGCGTTGACGTCCTCTACCTTGCGCCACAGGGGTAAGTCCATGCTGGCGTTCATGGCGCCGGAGATCAGCTCCTGGGCTACCTCCACGTTGATCGGGCGTACGCTGCTGTCATTGATGCCGTCGCGCATAAACTGCCCGAAGCGATCGCGAGACGCGTCAGTCAGCGCCAGAATGTCCTTGCGGCGTGGCACCGGCAGGGCGGTGATGGAGTTGTAGCGGATCAGCGGCCCCTCATCGGAGTTTTGCACGTGGAAAGTGCGCCGCAGGGTGAACTCCACCTTGTCCATGCCCGTGGCCAGGCTGTCCGCAGCGTCGTGGATGCGACGCGATATGTCCAGCGAGCGCGTATAGCAGCTGTAGAGCAGGTCTTCCTTGTTCTTGATGTGGTAGTAGAAGGCGCCCTTGGTCACATCCAGGGTTTCGGCGATTTCGTCCAGCGAGGTGCCGACAAAGCCCTGCTTATTGAAGAACCAGGTGCCGGTCTTGAAGAAAGCTTCCTGCTTGAGGCGGTTTTGTTCGGCGCGGTCGAAGCTGCCGCCGCTGCCGGTCATGCTGCCGCTGAAATCGAATTCGCTAAAGTGGAAGGGCTGGGCGGCAATGCCGTGGGTGACCAGGTCGATGGCATCGCGCACGATCTGGTCGAACTTCGCCATATCCACCGTGCGCATCCAGTTGAAGGACCACTGCATGGAGCCCACCAGGCTGAGGGTGGCCGCCGTGCTGTCCACATCGCGGATGCTACCCTCGGCGATGCCGTCGCGAATGTACTGGCGCAGCCGCAGGAACATGGCGATATAGCGCTGCTCCACGTGTTCCCGGTGCTGGTCCTTCAGCGAAGCGATCTCCAGCAGCGCCGCCCGGTGGTCGCGCTTGCCTTCCTGGGCCTCGCGCCACTCGATGAAATGCGACCGCACCATGGCCTGCACCCGCGCCAGCCCACTGCCGTGGGCTGCCTCGATGCGATCCAGGCCTTCCATGATGCTGTCCAGCGCCGCCAGGTAGCACTGGTAGATCAGCTCTTCCTTGGTTTTGACGTAGTAGTACAGGCTGGTCTTGGTGAGCCCCAGGCCCTCGGCGATATCCAGTAGTGTGGTGGAGCGGGAGCCACGGCCATTGAACAGCTTCGCCGCCTGGCTGAGGATGGCGGCGCGCTTGGCGTCGTGCTGGGCCGTGCGATTAAACGGCGAACCGGCGCTGTTGGCTGGGGATGTCTTGTCGTCTTTGGGCACGGGTAGCTGGTCGTGTCTCTGTTATCAGCCGCTGGCCCGCGGTAAACGCTCGGGCAATACCGGCTGTTCTAGGGTTTTACCCTAGAGTATGTTTTTCTACCCGCGGATGATACCCCGCCCGCTGTTAACGGGCCAGCGCCAGCGCGTGAATATCCGAATCGTCTTGTGGAACAGAGATGTCAACGATCACATGCCGCAGTGCATCCGCGTACCGATGCGCAACCACCAGCTTCACCGGCACCGGAACGATGGGGAAGTACAGGTCCAGATGCGCCTGTTCCTGGGTCTTGAGCTCCATGGGTAACACGGCGGCACTACTTTTGATGTGATCATCGACTTTCCAGTTGTTGATTCCACGTACGACTCCAGTCGCGACGAGTGCCGGGCCCAGCACCAGCAGGCCTGAGGCGACGGCGCTGGCACCGGCAAGCGAAGCCGTGCCGCCAGATACCAGGGCGCCGGAGCCGGCTGCTGACACAGTACCAACGCCCAGTGCAGTCGTCGCGGCGCCCGCGCCAACAAGTGTCGGCGCAGCCGCGCCAGACTTTACATCCAGGTCGGCTGCATCATAGCGCTGACGGACTTCGCGGCTGCCATGAACGAGATTCTTGCGAGAATTCCCTGGAGCTATCGCTGTTTCAAAGGCGTCGATGATCATGATGCTTTCAATCTGGATGGCCGCTGGCCCCAGATTTCGCAGGGTCAGTTGGTACTGGTCCCAGTCGGCGTTACGTGCCCAGCTCCCCGGGCCGTCGCGGACGATGATGTGATCGACGCTGGCACGCAGGTGGTCATCCTGAGACCAGCCGACCGGTTCAGATAGGGGCATCGGGATCGGGTTCTTCCGAAGACCGGTGCCGCCACAGGCGCACAAGGCGGACACCACAACCAGCAGGAACGCAGGCCTGATCAGTGGCTTGAGGCCGCTTTGCCTGCTGGTAATCGCATGTAATTTCATGGTCTGCCGCCTTCGTTGCGGTATGCGCCACTTATGGCACAAGGTGTTGTCGGGTCTCCGGCGGCGGGATTACCACCGGGCAGCGCGAATTCTGGCCAACGGCCGAGGCCATGGCTTGACTCCCGCATGACCCTTTTCTGACCATTCGGTTTTTTTAGTGAATACAGTGAGTTACGCAGTGGAAGGAGCGCTGGTGGGGCTTGCTCTTGGTGGCCGGCCGGTGCTGGTAGCCACATTGTGGCGTTTGCTTTTCTACCCGCGGACGATTCATGGCCCGCTGTTAACGGGCCAGCGCTTTGCACTCCTCGTGGCGAAAGCAGCTCACCAGGTGGTCGTTGACCATGCCGGTGGCCTGCATGTGGGCGTAGACGATGGTAGAGCCGACGAAGTTGAAGCCGCGTTTCTTGAGGTCTTTGCTGATGGTGTCAGACAGGGGGGTGGAGGCCGGTACTTCCTTCATACTGCGCCAGCTATTCTGGATGGGCGTACCGTCCACGAATTGCCACATGTAGTCGGAGAAGCTGCCCACTTCCTCCTGCACCTTGAGGAAGGCCCGGGCATTCTGGCGCGCGCTGTAGACCTTCAGGCGATTGCGGATGATGCGCGCGTCCTGGAGGATCTTGTCCAGCTTCCGGTCGGTATAGCGGGCGATTTTCTCCGCATCGAAGCCATCGAACACGGCGCGATAGCCCTCGCGCTTGCGCAGCACCGTGATCCAGGCCAGCCCGGCCTGGGCGCCTTCCAGCATCAGGAACTCGAACAGAGTGTCGTCGTCGTACAGCGGCACGCCCCACTCGGTGTCGTGGTACTCAACGTACAGCGGGTCATCACCGCACCAGTCACAGCGATTTAACATCCCGTCCTCCTATTTGCGACGGTTGAGTATATTATTTGGCGCCATGACTGCGACGATTCTCTACGAAAAAACCGGCCATGTGACCCGCATCGTGCTCAACAAGCCCGAGCGTCACAACGCCCTTGGCGCCGACGAGCTGACGGCACTGCAGGGCCACCTGGAAACCGTGGAAGCGGATTCCGATGCGCGCGTGCTGGTGATCACAGGCAGCGGCGATAAGACGTTTTGCGCGGGCGCGGCCCTCAACGAGCTCGGCGCTGGCAAGATCAGCGGCGACTTTTTCCAGCAGACGACCGACCGGCTGGCGGCCCTGCGGGTGCCCACCCTTTGCGCGCTCAATGGCAATGTGTTTGGCGGTGGCGTGGAACTGGCGCTGAGCTGTGACTTCCGCATTGGTGTCCAGGGCTCGCGGCTGCGGGTACCGGCGGCGCAGATCGGCCTGTGCTACCCCCTCAGCGGCATCAACCGGTTCGTGGAGCGGCTCGGGGTGAACCTCGCCAAGCGGCTGCTGGTCGCGGCCGAAGAGTTTGATGCTGAGGCCATGCTGGCCATGGGTTTCCTCGATCAACTGGTGCCGCGGCCGGCGCTGGAAAAACACTGTGATGAGATGGCGAACCGCATCGCCGGGCTGGCGCCGTTGGCGGTACAGGCCATGAAGGACATACTGCAGCAGGCTGCGGCAGGTGGTATCGATATGGAGCGGGCGACGGAACTGTCGCGGCGCTGCGCCGAATCCGACGATCTGCAGGAGGGCTTTTTGGCCCAGCGCGAGAAGCGGGCTCCAAGGTTCTCGGGTAAATAGCTACCGCAATACCCTATCGACAAACTTGCCCATCAGGGCATTGGACTCCGGGGTTTCCACCGCACTGTCCAGCACCTTCTGCAGATGATCGTCGCCGTCGGTATAGGCGGCCTTGTAGGTGGTAAGCCGCGATACCAGCACCGCTCTGTCTACTTCCGGGTGAAACTGGAAGGCCCAGAAAGGCACACCGTCCACCTTGAAGGCGTGGGAGCAATTGTCGGTGAACGCCAGTTCGGTAGCGCCGGGCGGGCAGTGCACCGAACGCTCCCGGTGCACGGCGATGGCGTGGAAGCCGTCCGGCGTGTCGTTCATCAGCAGGTCATCCGCCGCGGCCGGCCGTAGCGAAATGGGGATGCTGCCCATCTCGAAGTCCTTGTCGTCGCGAATGATGCTGCCCCCCAGTGCCAGCACCGCCAACTGGAAGCCGAAGCAGGAGGCAAACACCGGCAGCTCAACGTCGAGGGTATGCCGCAGCAGGTCGATGCAGTAGGGCACGGCGGTATAGGTTTCCGGTTCCAACACACTGGCCTCACTGGCGCCGCCCACCAGCAGCGCATCGTAACCCTTGAGTACCTCGGGCCCAAAGCGGGGGGTGTCGAACACATTGAGGATGTCCAGTTCCCGCGGCGCAAGACCGCAGTAGCTGAGGAAGCTCTGGTATTCCTCCTCGCGCACCGACGGCAGGTCGCGTATTTGCATCAGCAGCAGTTTCATGGCCGCGCAGTATACCTAGCGTGTCTCGGCAATGCTGCCGTGGCAGTTGAGCCCGGCATCCACCGCAAGCCAGGGCACGTCCAGTGCCCCCAGCCATTCCAGCGCCTCTTCCGCGGGCTTTAGCATGGCAATGGTCGTGGTGGTGCCGGCCACCAGGCAGTGGGCGGCGCTGATGCTCACCGCCACCAGCCCCGCTACGGGCCAGCCGGTGAGAGGATTGAGGATGTGTCCGAAGGTTTTGCCGTCAATGGTAATGCAGCGGGCGTAGTCGCCGCTGCTGGCCAGGGCGCCGCCGGCGAGCGCTATGTGGGCAATAGCCTGCTGGTGATGGCGTGGGTGGCGGATGCCAATGTCCCAGGTCGACTCCTCCGGTGGCGTGCCCAACATGACCATGTCCCCGGCCAGGTCCACCAGCGCTGCCTCCACCCCGGCCTGCCGCAGGTGCGCAGCGGCGCTGTCGCAGGCGTACTCCTTTACGCAGCCGCCGAAGTCCAGTTCCATGCCGCGCTGGGTGAGTGCCACGGATTGCCTGTCCCAGCGCAGTTTGTCCCAGCCGACCTTGGGCAGCAGGGCCTCTACGGCGTGGCGGTCGGGTAGTGCTCCCGATTTGAAGTTCCAGGCCTGGCGCAGCACGCCGGAGGTGAGATCAAACAGGCCATCGCTCTCGCGCCAGGCGGTTTCGGCGTAGTGCAGCAGACCGGCGGTTTCATCGTCGATGGCGACGGGCTGGCCGCTGCCAGCCGCGCGATTGATGCGGCTGGTGAGAGAGTCTTCCCGATAGCGGCTGTACTTCGCTTCCAGGCGTCGCACCTCGGCTTCGGCAAGCGCTGCCGCGTTGGGGAGCAGCGCTTCATCACCGTACAGGCGCAGGCGGCAGGGCCCCGCCATGGCGGTGAAGCTGTGCTCGAGCATTAGCGGAAGCTGTAATTGAAGCCGATGGAATAGCGCCAGTATTTCACCAGCGCCGGGGACTCGTCGCCGCTGTAGATGCCGAAATCCTCGCTAGTGGTATAGCGTTCGCCGGTGGCGTTCAGCGTCCAGTTGCCCACCGTATGGCGCACCCGCAGACCGGTGGTAATGCCGCCAAAGGCGGACAGCCGGAAGTCATCGGCAAAATAGCGCTCGCTGAAATCCGGGGTATTGGAGAAGAAGTCGGCCTCGTCCTGGGTGTAGTACCGCAGGAAGGGCACCAACTGGGTCTTGCGCCCCAGGTTCTGCCACCAGGCCAGGTCGACGGTGTGGGAGGCGATGCCCCAGTCGTCGTCGAAGTAGCGGTAGTCTACGTGCAGGGCAGCGTTGGGGCCGGTGAAGAAGTGCCGGTAGCCGCTGGAGACCGCCCACTCCTTGCGGGTGCTGGGGCGACTGTCCTGCAGCTTGTAGGGGTCGGTCAGGAAGCCATTGCGGTAGGTATAGCTGAGGCCGAAGCGCAGGATGGCGCGCTTGCTGATAATGCGACTGACGCCCAGGTAGCCCCCGAACACATCCTTGCTGTCTTCCAGGGTGTTGGTGGGGGTGACGCCCTGGGTGGGCTCGATATCGTCAAAGGAAGCACTGACCGCAGCGGACCAGGTGGTGAGGCCGTCGGCGCTGTTGTAGGCGCCGTCGAAGGCCACCGCGTCGGATTCGTAGTCATCCTCATCCGAGCGGGTGTAGGTGAAGCCGGCGTTGCCGCGGTCAAAGTAGTAGCGGGTGTTTACGCTTACCGTGGTGCGGGTGTCCTCGATGGAGGCGCCGCTCATGAACACCTTGCTGCCGCCATCGGCATCCAGGCCCACAAACCAGGGCGAGGCGCCGGACATATCCTCCCACTGCACATCCAGTGCCACCGACCAGTCGTCGCTGACCGGCGTCAGCAGATAGAACTGCGCGACATCGATTTCATAGCGCTCGATTGAATCACCGCCCAGGGTTCTGCCCGCCTGGGTGTCGTCCTCCTGGTAGCGCGAGTAACTCATGCCCAGGGTGGTGAACTCCGGCGGCGCGTCGGCATTGGCCTGCTGGTAGGCGGGCAGCAGCAGGGCGCTGGAAGTGAGGGCGAGCAGGCTGGGATGTGGGTCCCGGCCCGCCATCAGTTGCAGCCGCAGCCACCCCCGGCCGCGCCCCCGCCGCCGGTGGACGCTTCCTTGCTGAAGTGGATGTGGTCGCGCAACACGGCTTCCAGCGGGTCGGGCGCCCACTGCATTTCGTTTTTGGCCAGGGTGCCGCGCTCCCAGGGTTGCACGGGCTCGCTGGCGCAGCCCGCCAGGGTGACTAGTGCGAGTGCTATCAACAGCCTGCCCAACAGCCTGCGCATGGCTCAGGACTCCAGCAGCTTGGTGATTTCGGCGCGCAGCCAGTCGGCGTCGCTTTTGCGAAAGCCCTGGTGAATTTTGCGCACGGTGCCCTGCTGGTCGATCAGGAAGCCAGTGGGCATACCGAGAATGCCGAAGTCGTTGGGTGCCTTGCCCTCGGCATCTCGCACCACCGGGTAGCTGACCGGCAGCTCGGCGAGAAACTCCATGGCATCTTCCGGGTACTCATCCACGTTGATGGCCAGCACCTGGAAGCCGCGGCCGCTGAACTCGCCGTAAATCTCGTCAATAATGGGGAAGGACACCCGGCAGGGGCCGCACCAGGAGGCCCAGAAGTCCACATAGACCACCTGGCCGCGCATGGCGGCCAGGTCGTAGGTTTTGCCCTGTTCCGTCAGGCTGGGCAGCACCACGGAGGGCGCCGGCTGGCCGGTGGGAATAGTCTCGGCCTGGGTCGGCAGGGCCGTTGCACAGGCGATTGCAAAGGCCAGTGCAGCCAGCCATTGGGTGAAGCGCATTGTTACCTCTCTACTTCCAGTTGCAGCAGCGTCCAGGTGTTATAGCCGTGGTTGAAGACGTGGTATTCGATCTTGCTGCCTGCCGGTGCATCAAAGGGCAGCTCAAACTTCACATCAAAGATATCGGCGTCACTGGGAATACTGACCTGCGCTTCCCATACAAGTTTCCCATCGATGCTGATCGAGGCGTGGCCGGTGGCCGGCTCCTCGAACACCAGGTCACCGTGCCACAGCACCAGGTGCAGGGTCTCACCGGCGGCCACATCTTCCAGACTCGGCTGCGCTAGCGACAGGAAGTTGCAATAGCCTGTCTCCACTTCCAGCGCGCCGTCTTCGTTGTACCAGCTATTGTCGGGGCAGCTCACATCCGCCGGGCGGTCTGCCGCGCGGCTGTCGTCTGCCGCCGACTGCGCCACCCAGGCATCCACGTCCACCAGGCTCAGGTCTTCTCCGCCGCTGGGCTCAACCACCTCTATCTCGATGCGATCCTCCACACCCAGGGCGTGATGGTCCATGCCCCGCAGGCTGACGCGCAGTTCGTAGCCTCCGGGCGGCAGGTTGTTCGGCAACTGGTAGAAATAGTTGTCGTCCCAGGCGGTGAGATGCTCGGCGTTGTCATCGTCGTTGTTCAGGTATACGTGGTAGTGCCCGGCGTAGACCTGACTGTGGTCGTCATCGGCACTACCGTGGGCTCCACCGGGCGAGTCGTGCCCCATATGGTCGTGCTCGCCAGGGTCGTGCAGTGAGAAGTTGTTGAATACCAGCCGCAGCGGCACCAGGTCGCCGGCCTCAAACTGCTGCAGGTAGGTGGGCCGTTCGATATAGACGCTGGGGTGGTGACTGTAGTCCTCGCTGTCTTTCACCGGCGTCATATACACCGACATCAGGCACATCTCGTCCTGGGTGCCATCACCCCATTCCACGTCGCGGGTGGTGAGCTGCTCGCCGTTGACAAACTCCTGGTTGGCCTGGGAATTGTCCCAACTGCATTCAATGGTGACGTTGTCGCGCGGATTGACCAGCACTTCATCGACAAAGTTATAGGTGCCCTGCCAGTTGAAGTCCCAGTCGCGGATATCGAGGATCACCTGCTCGCTGCCATCTTCGCGCTGCAGGGTGGTGCGCCCGCGGGTGCCCAGGTTGTGCATGTGCATAAAGCCCTGGTGCATGGCCCAGGGTTGCCCGGCGCTGACTCCTGCCGGCTCACCAAAGGTGAAAGACAGGCCGTTGGCGATGATGCTCCAGCTATGGGTGACATGCTCCTCGCCGGCGGGTATGGGCATGCCGCCCCGGCGCAGCCAGGTGGGGTTGGCCAACAGGAAACTCACCGCCGGGCGGTCCACCGTGTCGCTGGTGGCCACCTGGATAATGGACTGGTCGGGCACCGGGTCGGCGGACAGAGTGTTGTAGTGCATCTGCACCACCATCACCGAGCCGGGCCGGACTCCGATGCCGGTGCCTTCCGGCACAGGCTCGCGACCGGTACCCGGCACCCAGCCGCCGATCTGGCGTGGCAATGGAGCCCCCCGCACGCCGCCAGCGCCCAGGCAGTACCAGCCCGGGCGGCCATCTTCACCGCCGGCGGCGTAGTACAGCGCGGCGTCTTCCGGCTCGGCGATGGACACAATCACATGGTGCACCACCTCCTTCTCACCGGGGATCACGTTGACGTCGGTAACGTAGGTGAACTCATCCTCGGGCCATTCGATGGCGAAGCAGCGGTGATCATCCGGCAGCAGAGTGGGCGTGTACGGCTGCGGCATGGGCAGTTCAAGGTTGTAATCCACAGGGGCGGCCGCGGCGGCCAGCGCCGGCTGGTAGTCGGCCGGGTCGCCCTCGGGCATGCCGGCGTCGATCCACTCCAGCAGGATGAACTTCTCCTGACGGGTCAGGGAGCGATCGTCCTGGAACGGGGTATAACCCTTGGTGGGCGGCCAGGGCGGCATTCTGTCGGTTTCTATCGAAAACGCTGCCGCGGCGCCGTACAGGGTGACGTCTTCGTAGGTATCCAACGGGAAGGGCGCCAGTTCGCCCTCCTGGTGGCAGGTGACACACTTGCGCTCGATGATGTCGCGGGCATCGCCGTGGTAGGTGAAGTTGCGGTCCACCTGGCGCGGTGGCGCCGGTTCTGAAACAGGAGGCGGCTCCGGCGCAGGGTCGGGCTCATTGGGTTGATCGGTAGGCGCCTGCACGCTGGTGCCGCCACCAGAGCCCCCGCCGCCGCAGGCGGACAGAGCCACAGCCACGGCCAGCGCTGCCATCAGAAATTTTATTTTTATCAAGGTCATAGAGTCCGTAAACTAGCACGCCACCCCAGTCTAGTCAGCTTTCTGTTACAGCTTCTGTCCTATGGATATCCAGGTTTTCGCCGTCGGCGGTACCATCGACAAAATCTACTTTGATGCCAACAGCGCGTTCCACGTTGGCGAGCCACAGATTGGCGAGTTGCTCTATGAAGCCAATGTCACCTTCCACTACACGGTGACCTCGCTGATGAAGAAAGACAGCATCGAGATGACTGAGGCAGACCGGCATCTCATCCGCGAGGCGGTGGAGGAGTGCGAGCACGACCGCATTCTGATTACCCACGGCACCGACACCATGGCCTTCACGGCCCGCGCCCTGGCCGGTATTCCCGACAAGGT
>JANQIO010000008.1 GCA_028282105.1 Halieaceae bacterium
CGGAATGAACGAAGGGGAAAACAAAGTTTTCCCCATCCAGGTCCATAGTTAGAGTCATTATTGTTATTACAGCTAGATTGTTATTTTTATTGTTTAAGCTGTATGACATAGAGCACTTACCGTGCCAAAAATGTAAATTTCTATATATATCAATAAGATAAAAAAATAAGAGAGCGCTTTATAGGCTGGCGATATGGCGTTACGTTACCGTTCTACACTGCATTCTGTAACGGCGCGGGTGAAAGGTAACGTAGGTTCCTAGCCAGATTTGGCGCGTTTTGCACCAGTCTGGCGCTTGCCACCGCCCTTCTTGCGGGGAATTCCGAAGCGCTGACGCCGTTCCCACAGGCATTTGCGGGAAACGCCCAGTTTTTGTGCCAACTCGGTCTCGCTCATCGAGTCCTGGTGCTCCAAAACGAAGCGCTGGAAGTAGTCTTCCAGGGAGAGGTCTTCAGGCGGGTCGTAGTTGGTGGCCACCCGGGTGGTGGACGCCGTAGCGGTGGGCTCGGCCTTGCGGCCGCGAATCTGGCTGACTTTCACCAGTTCCAGGTCGATGCCCAGCAGTTGGTTATCAATTTCCTCGGACTCACTGAGAATCAGGGCTCTCTCGACGGCGTTCTCCAGCTCACGCACATTGCCGGGCCAGGTGTAAGTGGTAATTGCCTGGATTGCCTTGGGGGAGAAGTGCCGTGGCTCCTTCTCCAGCTCCCGGGCGCGCCGGTCGAGGATGTACTCGGCCAGTTCGAGGATGTCCTTGCCGCGCTCGCGCAGCGCCGGCAACTGCAGCCGCATAACGTTGATGCGGTAGTACAGGTCCTGGCGAAACTTGCCGTCCACCGTTAACTGCTGAAGGTCGCGGTGGGTGGCACAGATGAGCCGCACGTTCACCTTGCGAGACTCCACCGAGCCGATACGCCGGATCTCGCCCTCCTGAATAAAACGCAGCAGGCGTGCCTGCGCCTCGACCGGTAGCTCACCGATCTCATCGAGAAACAGGGTGCCGCCGTCGGCGGCTTCAATCAGCCCGGTGCGATTGGTGTTGGCGCCGGTGAACGCGCCTTTCTCATAGCCGAACAGCTCCGACTCGATCAGCGTCTCGGGAATCGCGGCGCAGTTGACGGAAATCAGCGGCCGCTCAACCCGGCGGCTGTGATGGTGCAGGCTGCGGGCCACCAGCTCCTTGCCGGTGCCGGTCTCACCAAGCACCAGCACCGTGGCGTCGGTGGGGGCGATTTTGCGTAGGTGGTCGAACAGCGTCACCATGTCCATACAACTGCCGATAAAGCCCTCTACGGCGCGCTCGGTTTCCGTGGAGCGGGCCTCACCGGCCTCGCCGCGCTGCTGCTGCGCGCGTTCGCGCTCTGCGAGGATGCGCGCCACGGCGGTCACCATGTCATCGTGGTCAAAGGGTTTGGCGATGTAGTCCACGGCACCCATGCGCATGGAGTCCACCGCCGAGCGCAGGCTGGCATAGCTGGTCATGATCAGCACCGGCACGTCGCCGGCGCGCTTGATGAGATCGGTGCCAGGAGCGCCAGGCAGCCGCAGGTCGCTGATAATCAGGTCGAAATCGGTCAGCTTGTACTTGCTGCCCGCCTCGCTGACCGAGGCGGCTTCACTGACCTGGTAGTCGTTGCGTTCCAGCAGGCGACGCAGGGCAGAGCGGATGACGGATTCGTCTTCGACAATCAGGATCTCGGCTTGTGGCACGTGGGCTACCCCGGGGTGTTACCGCTGTTGTGTACTGGTGAAACAAAATACCCGCTCGCCGCATGATTTGCCAGCGAGCCGCCTTGTGGCTCGTGGGTCGCCAAGCTGATGGCGGGCTTGCGGCCTGATCTCAGGGGTACTCCTCGCCATAGCTGGCGCTGGTCAGGCTGACCAGGAAGCGGGTGCCGCGTTGCTGCTTCACCGGGCTGGTGAGGGTGATACGCCCGCCCAGGGTTTCCAGGATGCTGTAGACTAGTGCCAGGCCAAGGCCGGTGCCCTCGCCAGGTTCCTTGGTGGTGAAAAAGGGTTCGAAGATCTGACCCTGGATCGTCTCGGGAATGCCACTGCCTTCATCGGTCACGCTGATATGCAGCTGGTCCTGCACCGGCTGGGCCTCGACGGTGATCAGGCCATTGCGATCGCTGGCGTCGCGGGCGTTGCCCAGTAGATTGACGAACACTTGCAGTAGCCGCTGGCTCTCCGCCAGTACCAACTGCTCGCGGTCACAGCGGTTGTCAAAGCGCACGGGTTTGGCCGCGCGGTCCAGTTGCAGCAGGTGGACCGCTTCATCCACACAGTCGGCCAGGTTCATGGGCTGCAGCGTGGCCGGGTCAACATTGGTGCTGCCCGCGTGTGAAAAATTGACCAGCGTTTCGACAATTCGGGTGACGCGGTTGGTCTGTTTGAGGATCTCGTTGGCGGCCTCGGGGATGGCCTCTATGTCGTCTTCCACTTCGAGGTTTTGGGCCAGGCAGGCGATGCCGGTGATCGGGTTGCCGATTTCATGGGCTACCCCGGCGGCCAGCCGGCCGATCGAAGCCAGCCGCTCGTTGTGCATTAGCTCCTGTTCGAGGATTTCGTAATCGGTGAGGTCTTCCACCACGATAACCTGGTCTTCGGAGATGCCGGAGGAGGATTCCACGGCCGCCTTGTGCAGGCTGATCCAGCGCCCCCGGCTCGATGGTTCCGGCAGGTGCAGCTTGTGCTCGGCAAATTTCCGCGAGCCGGCAAAATCCGCCAGCATGCTGCTCCAGGCTTCGGGCAGGGAGCTCAGGTAAGAGCCGACAACGTCCTCGCTGGCGACCCCGGTGGTCTCCTCCATCGAGCGGTTCCACATGAGAATTTCGCCGTCCTTGCCCAGCGAAAACACGCCGATGGGCAGGTCGCGCAGGGTTTCACGGTGGTAGCGGCGCAGGTTGTCGAGGTCGGCGGCCAGGCCGGTAAAACTCCGATACTCGCTGTCCAGGCGCCGTTCGATCAGGCTGATGTCCTCGCTGGCCTGGGGCGCATCGAGCTGCCAGGGGATGCAGCGCTGCATAATGTCGTAGGCGACGGTGGGACCCAGCAGCCCGGAAAGATTGGCCTCAATGCGGTCCCGCAACTGTCGCAGGGCATAGGGGCGCGACTCCTGCGCGGAAAGCCGCAGGTCTTTCAGTGCCCGGTCCACCTCGGCATTGGCGGCGTTGGCGCCCAGCGCGCTGGCCAGTCGCTCGCGAAACTCTTCGGGGTTGGCCAACCCCAGGGAGCGACGCATGGGCCGTACCAGGTCGTCCATGGAACAGATTTCTGCGCTGGCTGCTTCCTCCGCCGAGGTGCGGGTCAGCACTGTGGCCAGCACGAACAGGCAGATATTGATGCCCAGCGAGCCAATGGCGGCGGCGGTCCAGCGCGAATCGTCAGCGCTGAACCAGGTCGTTAACAGGCCGTGCAGTGCCGGTTCACTGCCGGTCAGCAGCGGTATCACCAGCAGCAGGTACCAGGTAGTAAAACCGGCGGCCAGGCCGGCGGCCAGGCCATAGCGGTTGGCGCGGGGCCAGTAGAGGGTGGCCAACAGGCCGGGTAGGAACTGCAGGGTGCCGATAAACGCGGTCATACCCAGGTCCACCAGCTGTTCACTGCCGAGGGTGCGGCGTGAGAACAGGTAGCCCGCCAGGATGATGGCGCCGGTGAGCAGCGCCCGCAGCCAGTTGAGCTGGCTGTAGATCGTGGCGCTGGCCTCCAGGCTGGTCTGGCCCCGCAACGACAGTGGCAGTACCAGGTGCTTCAGGCACATATTGGCGAGCGCCAGGGTGCTGACAATGATTACCGCGCTGGCAGCCGACATGCCGGCCAGGTAGCCGGTGATGGCTATGCCCCGGGAACCGGTCTCCAGGCCCAGCGCCAGGGCGGCATAAACCTGGGGCAATTCGCTACCGAGCTGCATGCTCGCCCAGGTAATCGGCAGGATGGGCAGGCTCAGCAACAGCAAGTAGCTGGACAGCCCCCAGCTCGCGCTGCGCAAGCGCTGGCCGTCGGGTGCTTCGCTGAAGGCCATATGGAACATATGCGGCATGGTGACGGCGCCGGCAAAGAACACCAGCAGCAGGGCGTGGGTAGAGTCGCGGCGCAGGGGCGTGTCGAGCATGGCCACCGCCTGCTCATGGCTCGCCAGCCAGCCACTGAGGCCGCTGAAACCGTCGAACACCTGGTACACGGCGTACAGGCCCAGCGCCAGCATGCCCAGCAGTTTGACCAGGGATTCAAAGGCGATAGCCGCCACCAGGCCCTCGTGGCGTTCCTCGGGCTTGAGTCTGCGGGTGCCAAAAAACACGGTGAAGGTCGCCACCAGGGTACAGAACACCACCGCCAGGGTGTCATGGTCGTGCCACGCATGGTTGACCCCCGGCCGGTCGCCGCTCATCAGGTGAATCCCATCCGAGACTACCTGCACTTGCAGCGCCAGCAGCGGCAGCACCGCCGCGAGCATAGTCAGGGTGACGGCGGCGCCCACCCAGGGGCTGCGGAAACGGAAGGTCAACAGGTCGGCCAGCGAACTGAGCTGGTAAATGCGGCAGATGCGCATTACGGGGAACATCACCAGCGGTGACAGCAGCAGCATGGTGCTGATGCCTGCGTAGTACAGCAGGAACCCGTAGCCGTAATGGAAGGCGAGCTGGGAAGCGCCGTAGATGGCAAGGCCGCCGGCGATGACGCCCAGCGACAGCACGTAGACAGCGGGATGTTCCAGCAGTCGAGCCGGTAGCTTGCCGCGGTCAGCCAGGCTGCCCACCGCGAACAGCGTGCCGAGGTAGGCGAGCATACCGGCGATCAGTTCCGCGACGCTAAAGGTCATCGCCGTAGCTCTTGCGCTGGTTCCACCAGGCCAGCGCAATAATGACCAGCCAGATCAAATAGGGCCGGTACCAGGCGGTGCCGCCGCTCACAACCCACTCCTGCGCGGTGGGGATGAACACCACGGCAATGGCCAGCAACAGCAGCAGGGTACGGTTGATATACACGGCAAGGATAGTATCAGTAGAGGCTGCTCTCAGGAATTCCCGCACGACCGGGTACCGCGGAGCAGTCCCAGTGCTGCACTGCGAATGCCAGCAGTGCCTCAGGCTCCTTGAGTTCTGCCGGTGGCTGCGCCTGGTTCAGGAAGCGCAGCGCCAGTCGCAGGTTGGCGATGGCGGAGTCGCCGTGTAGGGGCGCCGCATGGGTCTGCTTGCTGAGCTTCTGCCCCTCGGCATTCACGATCACCGGGATGTGGGCGTAGCGTGGGGTCGGCAGACCCAGCCGCCGTTGCAGGTAGACCTGCCGGGGCGTGGAGTCGTAGAGATCACTGCCGCGCAAGACTCGGTTCACCCCCTGGAAGGCGTCATCCACCACGACGGCGAGTTGGTAGGCATAAAGCCCATCACGGCGCTGGATGACGAAGTCGCCCACCTCGGCGCCGATGTGTTGATGTAATTTGGGCTGGATGTCATCCCTGACCTGCACCGTGGCACCGTCCTCCACCTGCAGGCGGACAGCGGATTCCACCCTGGCGCTTAAGCCGCGGTGCCGGCAGCGGCCGCGATAAATACCACCCTCCGCCTTGAGCTGCGCCCGCGAGCAGTCGCAGCGAAAGGCCTGGCCGCTGCTCAGCAGTTCATTGACAGCCGCGGCATAGGCCTCGTGCCGGGTGCTCTGCCAGAGCACGGCGTCGTCCCAGTGCAGGCCATGCTGCTGCAGTGAGTCGAGGATGGCCTGCGCCGCGCCGACCTGCTCCCGAGGCGGGTCGAGATCTTCCATACGCAGCAGCCAGCGGCCGCCGTGATAGCGGGCGTCCAGGTAGCTGGCGAGAGCGCAAATGAGAGAGCCCAGGTGAAGTGGGCCCGTGGGGGAGGGCGCAAAGCGCCCGACGTAGCTGTAGGCCGACTCAGCCGTGTTCCTGCTTTTCCTTGATTTCGTCGAGGGTTTTGCAGTCGATACACAGGTCGGCGGTGGGGCGAGCTTCCAGGCGCTTGATGCCGATCTCGACACCGCAGGCATCGCAGAAACCGTAATCGTCGGCGTCGATCCGGTCGATGGTGCCGTCGATCTTCTTGATCAGCTTACGCTCACGGTCGCGGGTGCGCAGTTCCAGGCTGAACTCCTCCTCCTGGGTGGCGCGATCCGCCGGGTCGGGGAAATTGGCCGCCTCGTCCTTCATATGAGTCACGGTGCGATCAACTTCCTCCATCAGCTCCGCCTTCCAGTTGAGCAGGATGCTCTTGAAGTGGGCGCGCTGACGCTCATTCATGTATTCCTCACCGCGCTTGGGCTTGTAAGGAACGAAGTTCTTGAAATCAGATGAGGCTGCAGATTTGCTGGATCTTCTGGGCATGGTGACTTCCCATCGATGTTATTTGGTTGAGGAACCGGGCGGCGAGTGCCCAATGGCCGGTCCTTCGAGGGCGGAGAAACTACCAGATTCCGACTGTCGGTGCCAATAAAAATTCCCTCTCGGCGCGGGCCGGAACACGCCCTGTTCAACGGATGCCAGACGGGTATCTTCTGGCCCGGCGGGCCGCTCCCGTCGCCTTTCTGTGACACAATCGCGGCATGGATTTTGATGAGCTCATTCCGGCGACCCTGCTGCGTCGCTACAAGCGCTTCCTCGCCGACGTGGAACTGGCGGATGGCAGCCGGCTGACCGTCCACTGCCCCAATACCGGGGCGATGACCGGCTGCGCCGAGCCCGGCAGTCCGGTGTGGTTGTCGGTGAGTGACTCCAGGACGCGCAAGTACCCGCATACCTGGGAGCTGGTCGACACCGAAGCGGGCATGGCCTGTATACACTCCGCCCGCGCCAACCGGGTAGTCGAGGAGGCCATAGCCGCGGGCCAGGTGGCAGCGCTGGACGGCTATGACTCGCTGCGGCGTGAGGTGAAGTATGGTGAGGGCAGCCGAGCCGACCTGCAGCTCGAGGACCCGGAGCGCGGTCGCTGCACCCTGGAGGTGAAATCCGTGACCCTGTGCCAGGGAGGTGATGGGGTGTTCCCGGACGCGGTCAGCGAACGCGCTCGCAGACACCTGCGCGAACTGCAGCATTTAGCCCGGGCGGGGGAGCGGGCGGTGATCTTTTTTTGTGTGTTCCACGCCGGCATTGACCGGGTGAAGCCCGCCTGGCAGATCGATCCCGACTACGGCGAGGCGCTGGTCGCCGCCACCGAGGCAGGGGTGGAGGCCATGGCCTGGGCTGCGGATATCTCGCCCGCAGGCATTCAGCTGTCTCGGGAACTGCCGGTGGAATTGCAGGCATGAAAGCCCTGGATGAGCGCCAGCTTACCGGGCGAGATGATAGTCATATCGAATGGCGCGATGGCATCGGCCTACAGCCGGACTGCTGGTCGGCCTTTGAGGCCCTGCGGGCGCGCGCCGCGCGGGCGGGATTCGATCTGGCCATCGCCAGCGGCTATCGCAGCTTCCAGCGCCAGTGCGATATCTGGAATCGCAAGGCTGGCGGAGAACGACCGGTTCACGACGACGACGGCCGGGTCCTGGACCTGGAAGCTGCGATAGCCGCTGGCGATGGCCAGATCGAATCCCGCCCGCGCGGCGCAGTCGGAG
>JANQIO010000075.1 GCA_028282105.1 Halieaceae bacterium
CCAACGCGATGTGGTTGGTTGTACCGGACAGCCGGACGACACCATGGTGCAGACCATCTTCGGTCGTCGTAACGTAGAAGGCGGCCCGCGTTTCGGTGATATTCGCCACACTACCTACCGCGGCCTGTTCGGCCTGCGCGGCGACATCAACGACACCTGGAGCTACGACGTTTCCTACCAGTACTCCGAAGTGGACATGCGTACCCGGAACGGCAACTACGTCAACGTTGCCAATGTTGACGACGCACTGGACGTCAACCCCGACGGTACCTGTATGAGCGGCGACGCGAACTGTGTGCCCTACAACATCTTCCAGACCGGTGGCGTCACCGAGGAAGCACTGGGCTGGATTGGTCAGCAGTACTTCGAGCGCGGCACCACCGACCAGGAGATCTTCCAGGGCTTCGTTACCGGTGACCTGGGTGACTATGGTGTGACTCTGCCATGGGCCGAGAACGGTGTATCTGTGGTCCTCGGTTTCGAGTACCGCGAGGAATCCATCGAGTACCGTCCTGACGACGCCGCCCTGGCGGGCACCGTTGGCGGTCTGGGCGCAGCACTGACGCCAATCTCAGGTGAGTACGACGTAACGGAATTCTTCGCAGAAGCCAGCATCCCGCTGGTGGAAGGCAAGGACTTCATGCAGTCTGTCGTTCTGGACCTCGGCTACCGCTACTCTGACTACGATCCTTCCGGCGAAACCACGGATACCTACAAGGTAGCCCTGGGCTGGGATATCGACGAGCAGATTAAGCTGCGTGCCAGCTACCAGCGCGCGGTACGTGCGCCGAACCTGGTTGACCAGTTCGAGCCGGTATCCGGCACCCTGTTCGCCATGGACAACGACCCCTGTGGCGGTGTTGTTAACGGCGTGAGCCAGCGTGGCTACACCTTCGAACAGTGCGCCAACTCCGGCGTAAGCCAGGCGATCTGGGATCTGGGTGGTCCGAGCGACTCACCGGCAGCCCAGTACAACACCATCCGTGGTGGTGATCCCAACCTGTCGCCGGAAGAGGCCGATACCTACAGCTTCGGCTTCATCGTAGCGCCGAACTTCCTGCCGGGCTTCACGGCCTCTGTCGACTACTACGACATCAAAGTGGAAGACGCGATCACCAGCATCGACCAGGAAACCACCCTGCTCGAGTGTATCGAGACTGGCGATCCGCTGTTCTGTAACTCGGTATCTCGTGGCACCAACGATACGCTGTGGCTCGGCCTCGCCGCTCCTGGCAACGGTATCAATGCCCAGTCCGCCAACATCGGCTTCTTCCAGACCAAGGGTGTGGACGTTGAGCTGACCTACAACCTGGATATCGGTGAGTGGGGCAGCCTGAACTTCGTCAACATCTACGGTTACGTCGATGAGTGGGTACAGGAGCAGTACGAAGGTGCAGGTGAAACGAACTGTGAAGGCGTATACGGCGGACCTTGCGTACTGCCGCTGCCGGAAAACAAGAACCGTTTCACCGCCACCTGGGCGACTCCCTGGGACCTCACGGTCAACCTGACCTGGCGTTACATCGATGGTGTGGATCAGGTCGGTACTGCCGGTACTCCGATCGACATCGATTCCCAGGACTACATCGACCTGGCAGCCACCTGGGCTGTTACCGACTACGCGACCCTGCGTCTGGGTATGAACAACGTAATGGATGAACAGCCTCCGTTCGTTGCTCAGGGTGTCACCGCTCGTGAGAACGGCAACACCTACCCCGGCATTTATGACCCGCTGGGTCAGTACTGGTTCGCCGGTGTCACCATGCAGTTCTAAAAACTGCACTTGAGTGGAGGCAACTCCACCCAAGGAAAAAGGCGGGCGCAAGCCCGCCTTTTTTTTGCCTATCGAAGATTCACTTGGAACCATCGGCTGCCAAGTTCTCGCAGAAATGCTCCGTAGGTCGGGCGCGATCTGGAGGATGGGGTTTCCCGGACACGCTACAAGCATGACGTCCCTGTCTCGCTCGGCAACGGCCCTCCCTAAGCGGGCCTCCCCGGCCGTTGACGGCCCGGGAAACCCCATCCTCAAGCTCACACCCTCATCCAGCTAACATTCCAGAGCCAGGATATGCGAAGGCGTAGCATTGATTAACAAGCCGCGAAACCGTGCCAGCCCACGGTGCAGCAGTCCCAAACACCATCAAACACCGAATTCCCGCTGCCATTGCGCTGCGATCAAGTCGAGAACTGTGCGATAATCGCGCGCTTCGTAAGCCATACCTCCGAAGCCATGACCAGCACGACTCAGCCGGCGGAACTTCTGCAGAAAGCCGCCAGTGAACTCCAGTCCGGGCGTCTCAATGAAGCCGCCAAAACCTGCCAGCATATCCTCGATGCCCATCCCGGGCAGCCCGACGCGTTGCATATGCTCGCTATGGCTGCCGCGAGCAGCGGGCGGCTGGACGATGCGGAAAAGCTGTTTCTGGAAGCGCTCAATCATGCACCCAAACGACCGGACATCCTGGTCAACTTCGGCAACTTCCTGCGCAACCTGGGCCGGGTAGCAGACGCTCAGGTGCGGCTGCGCAAGGCGGCCAAAATCGCGCCGGAATTCAGCGCGGCCTGGTACAACCTGGGGCTACTGTTGCACTCGACCTTTGAAATGCGGGAAGTCGTCACGTGTGCAAAGAAGGCCTGTGAGCTGGAGCCCACCCATGCCCCAGCCTGGGAGCTGCTGGCATCGGCGGAGCAGAAGCTGGGCAACCCTGAGGCCGCCATACAGGCCTGTCGCGACGGCATGATTCACACCCCGGATTCACCTCGACTCAGTTATGCGCTGGCGCAGTTGCTGCGCCAGGAATGTCAGTTCAATGAGGCAGTGGACGCCTACCGGCTAGCGCTGGAGAAAGGCTTCCGCAATCCCGAGCTGTTCATGAACATGGGCGAGGCACTTGAGGAAACTGGCGAGGTGAGCGAGGCACTGGCCTGCCTGGATACCGGGTTGGAGCAGTACCCGGACAGCCCGGAGTTACATCGGACGCGAGCCGATATGGCCTGGTCATTCGGAGACGACAGTGACCCTGTGACCCGGTTGCGAGACGCGACCCGGTCGCACCCCGACAATCCCCGCCTGTGGTACACGTTGGCCAGACTGCTGGACCGATTGGGTCGGCGTGAGGAGAGCATTGAGACCATCTCCGAAGCCCGCACCGCCGGCGTTCCCGATGCGCCTGACCTGAATATGCAGGAGGCGCTGTGCCGCAGCTACGAAGGCAAGATTGACGAGGCCACCGCGCTGTTCGAGCAGATGGTGGCGGCCTACCCGCAATACGTGGACGGGCGCCTTACCTACGCCGGCCACCTTCTGACCCATGGCGATCCACGCGCTGCCGAACAGCACTGCGCCGCGGTAGTCGGCGAACAGCCATTCAACCAGTTAGCCTGGTGTTATGCCGGCACGGCCTGGGAAATGCTTGGCGACGAGCGCGGCCGGTGGCTGATGGACTACGAGAGGATGGTGCGCCCGGTCGTGGTGCCCCCACCCGAGGGCTATGACAGCACCGCCAGCTTCTTCTCTGATGTCCAGGCGGCACTGGAAGAACTTCACCACACCCAGGCCCACCCCATCGAGCAGAGCGTGCGCGGCGGCACCCAGACCAATGGCTTCCTGTTCCGACTCAAACACCCGTTACTGGCTACCGTGGAACAGCAGATTCGCACCGCCATTAAGTCGGTATTGGCGGGCTTTCCCCAGGATGCAGACCACCCCTTCTGGGCGCGCCGCATTGCAGATCCCCGCGGTGATGGCTTCCAGTTCTCCGGCGCCTGGTCGGTGCGCCTGCGCAGCGAGGGCTTCCATACCAACCACATCCATCCCGAAGGCTGGATCAGCTCGGCGCTCTATGTGGCACTGCCTGATGAAGTGCAGACTGGCGAAGGTAACGAGGGCCACATCGAGTTCGGAGCACCGATGGGTGAGTTAGACCTGGACCTGCCCGCTCGGCGAGTGGTCAAACCGGAGGTGGGCACCCTGGTCCTGTTTCCCTCGTACATGTGGCACGGAACCATCCCCTTCCATTCGGAGCAGCCGCGCATCACCATAGCCTTTGATCTGGTACCCCAAAGCTGAGCCATCGAACCTGCATGCTGTTCAGCATGAAGAAGGCGACAGCAGAAATGGAGAAACATCTGTGAACCCCCTGCAACAGCAGCTAGACAACGCTATACAGCATCTGCGTGCCGGACGCCTGGATGAAGCCTGGGCCCTTGCCCAGGCACTCAAGGAGCAATACCCCGATCAGCCCGAGCCTTACCTGTTCGCCGCGGACACCGCGCGACTGCGTGGCGATCGGGCCGGTGCAATCGCGCAACTGGATGCGCTGCCGGAAGCACTGCGGACCACCACTGGAGTACTGCTGCGCAAAGCGCAACTCCAGTTCAGTGACAGCCGTCGAAGCGATGCCCTGGTCACGGCCCGCGAGGCCATGCCGCGGATTGGCGACGATGAAGGCCAGCTGCGCGCGGTGGCGAGACTGCTCAGCGACTGCCAGCGAGCCGGGGAGGCGCGCGAGTGGCTGCTCAGCGCACATGAGCGCCTGCCCGACAGTATCGCCGTACTGTTCGATCTGGCGGTCACCGAGTTCCAGCTCAACCTGCCAGAGCAGGCCGCACAGCACATTACAGCGCTGCTGGCGCTTGAGCCCTATCATCCAGGCGCGCTACACCTGCGCTCGCAACTCACCAGGCACAGCGCAGAAGAAAACAACATTGATGCGCTGCGCGAGTGCCTTGCCACTGGGCCGGAGCACCCCAACCTGATCACAGCGGCAAACTACGCCCTGGCGCGTGAGCTCGAAGACCTGGAGCGTTACGAGGAAGCCTTCGCAGCGCTGCAGGCGGGCGCCAGTGCCTACCGCAGAACACTTCAGTACGACGGCGCGGAAGAGCTGGCGTCACATGCCCTGATCCGCGACGGTTTCTCGGCCGAGGACTTCGCCCGACTATCCCCTGGCTGCGAAGATACCGCGCCGATATTCGTCGTCGGCCTTCCACGCACCGGGACGACCCTCGTTGAGCGCCTGCTCAACTGCCACAGCCAGGTCAATTCCATCGAGGAGTTCCGAGACTTTCCGATGATGCTTAGTGACATGGCCGGCGCCATTGCCCCGTCCATGCCGGGCGCCAGCAATGCCGAGATTTTCCGAGCCGTTGACTTCAAGGCGCTGGGTGAGCGCTACCTTGTCGCTGCGCGGCAAGTAGCCGGAGATAGCCCGCGATTTGTCGACAAGCTGCCCTACAATTTCCTGTACTGCGGCTACCTGCTCGGGGCGCTCCCGAAGGCGCATATCCTGCATCTGAAACGCCAGCCGCTGGATGCCTGCTATGCCATCTACAAGACGCTGTTTTTTGGCGCCTATAGCTTCTCCTATGATCTGGACGAACTGTCGGATTACGTGATCAGCTATCACCAGCATATGCAGCACTGGCACCAGGTCTTGCCGGGGCGTATCCACGATGTTCAGTACGAGACTCTGGTGCGCGAGCCCGAAGTTACGGCACGCGGCATACTCGAGTTTTGCGACCTGGCTTGGGAAGAGCAGGTGCTCGACTTCCACATCCAGCCAACCGCATCCATGACCGCCAGCGCCATGCAGGTTCGCAAGCCTATGCACACTGAGTCAATTGACGCCTGGCGTCGCGTCGGCGAGGGTTTCAAGCTGGTGGAGGACAAGCTGGCCGCTGCCGGTCTCGTCTAGCGAGAAGGGCTGGCAGTAAGCTCCTAGCGCGATTGGCCGTACAACCAGTCGCTGTGTTCCCGCAGGAGAGCGGACACCAGGTCACGCTCTTCGGCGGAGAGCAGCGGATTCCAGATATCGAAAATCAGGATCACACGCGTTTCGTCGGAATCGTTCCAGGCCTCGTGCTCGATAGTGTCGTCGAAGGCCCAGGCTTCGCCGATTTGCCATTGGCGCGTCTCATTGCCCACCCGGAAGCCCGCCGGACCCGGGAGCACCAGAGGCAAATGCACCAGCAGTCGCGAGTTGGTAGAGCCGGTGTGAGGGGGAATTCGGGTGTGTGGCGCCAGGGCCGAAAACAGGGCTGTAGGTGCGAAGCCGGGCTGGTCTGCCAGGGGTAGTTCCGCGAGTACCGCAGTGGTTTGGGGACACCGAGCCATCGGCTCTTCCTGCGGCACGCCGTCCTTCCACAGCCACAGGGAACTCCAGCGGTTGTTGTGATTGAGTTCGGCAAACTGGTTTTCCGGTGTACCTGGAGGGTATTGAATGTAAGGCGCAAATCCGGGCATGCCCTGTTCGAGCAGGGCAACCAGTTCGTCGCGAATTACATCGGTCGCGGCCTCGAGGGTGGGCAGCCAGGGAAAATACTCGCGCTCAAAGAATGGTATTGCGGGCAGCCTGGGGACCTGCAGCTGAATCGACTCGGAGTGATAGACCTTGCGCTGGGCGCCCGCCATCAGGTCGACGCACTCGCTAACGCGGCCCAGCGACTCACCGCTGGTGTTACCCAATAGATCACCCAGCCGATCATGGAGGTGCTCGCGCAGCAGGCTTGACTGGGTGTCTACCAGTGCCTGGGCCTTGCGGAGTTGCTCCTGCAGGGCTGGCGGGGCCTGTTCGGCAGGCGGTGCGATACGTAGCGCATGGCCGTATACCTCGGCGGCTTGGCGGATCTTGTCCATCTGCTCCAGCACAGCCCCCTTGGAAATCAGGGCCAGGAAGAAATACGGTTCAATGCTGAGCGCGCCGTCCAGGGCAGTGATAGCCGCAGGCAGATTCCCCAGGGAGCGTTCCACCATCGCCAGATTGAGCTTGATATTTGCATCGCTCGGGAACCGTCGTTCGGCCTCGATGAGCTGGCCGCGGGCGCCCTGGCCATCGCCGCGCTTGAGCGTGGCTATGGCTGCTGAAATGACTGCCTGGGTAGACTGCGGGCTGTTAGTGCTCAATGCCGGCTCAGTAGCGAATGCTGTAGATGCGCTCAACAGACTCTGCGGCAACCACATCTCCGGCTTCAAGCTTGGGCCGAAAGCGCATATCGCGCAGATACTTATAGCCGCGAGTTACTGCAGGTTGGTTGTCGGCGCGGTCGGGTGCAAGAATTTCGATATCTTCCGCCTCGCCGTGACGGCTGACCGCAAATCTGGCGTGCACCTCCGCACCGTGGTAGAGCCGAAGCGGCATGCGCCCGGGCTGAAAAACCACCTCAGAAGGTAGTTCCAGGGGATTGCCAAACGTGGCGCGGCGCCAGTTATCCGCGTTCGAGTGCCCCGCCACGCGTTCCCAGGCTTCCTGGTACATGCGTATAGCTTGCGCAAAGCGGCGGTGCCACTGGTACCAATCACCCTTCTTGACCATGACATCAGCGATTTCAATGGCTGTCGCATCGGGATCGTTCTCCAGGATGGTACGCATCTCCCGAATGGAAGCCAGGCCGTGGCGGAAGTTGTCGTTGCGGAAGCCCACAAAGCGTAGCTTGGTCAGGTCCGGCAAATCGGCATCATCTCTCTGGCCCGCTTCAACAACCAACCCTTCTTCGCTCTCTCCGGGATAAACGGACAGCATATACTCCGTGCGCAGCTTGCCCTGCAGGTAGGGTAGCCGGTTGCGGCTCATCTCCCCCTCCTGCTCTTCAACCTCCTTGGCCATGTCGGCGTAGAGGTCAATCAGGTCCACGATTCGCGGGTAGCGGTAACGATCCAGTTGGCCAAGATAGGCCGCCCGGTGCCAGTCAGCCAACTGCTCAACGGATTCGAGCATTTGCGGATCCGAGGGGGAAAGGT
Source organism: Halieaceae bacterium (assembly GCA_028282105.1). Lineage (GTDB taxonomy): Bacteria > Pseudomonadota > Gammaproteobacteria > Pseudomonadales > Halieaceae > JANQIO01. The sequence goes on from JANQIO010000075.1 coordinate 7,739, forward strand.
TCTCCTTACGGACGCGGAACAGGTATAGCTGTTGGTCGTCTGCGGAGATAAAGTCACCCAGCTCGAAGTACGCTTCAATAAGCTGTTCAACCATGCCTGTTTGGACAATGGTGTTGAGGCCCTCATTAACACGCAGCAGGTGAATCGCGCGGCGGTAGGTATCAATGGCATCCGGATACTGGCCATCGGCAAACAGCGCGGCACCAAGCTCCTGCAGTTCAGGTACCAGTGCCGCTGAATAGGCGCCCACCTGGTTTTCCGTCAGCCACAGCTTCTGCAGCAACAACTCTACCGGGGCGGTGACGTCGATAGGCATTGCCCGATACGGCTGGTAGTGATTGCGGGGGTCGTCGTCCCGAAACATCGTGGAGCCATAGGTGGTAGCCGGTGGAAACTCGGGCGAGACAGAATGCGGGTCGGACACCGAGGAGCCGGCCCAGGCAGAACTGCCGACAAGCAGGGCCATGGACAACACGCAGATGCGACTCCCAAAGCGGAAAGCACCGCTGCCGTCACCTATGAAGCGGTGATCGTTGTTTTCCCCTGATGTCGTCATTCTGCACCACCTTCCAGGCCGACGCGGCAGCTTGCCGGGCGGCTCAACGCCTGCGCCGGCAGGGCTTTGACCGGTCCCATGCGCCTGTCGCCGCCGTCGACTCTGACCCGGCGCACACCTGCCTTTGTTACGTAGCGTCCCGGCTCTTCATATCACCGCGCACAGCGCAGGCAGCAGCCGTGAACATCCTTGAGCTTCCAGTTACCAGCCCCATAGACCACGAACCTGGCGCTACGTTCATCGTTCTACTCTGAATTACTACCGGAATTCCTCGGTGGATTCAATGTCAAACCGTCGTGTGGCTTGTGTGCGCAGCGCCGCCCCGGCATGATGCAGCAACAAGCCTCGCAGATGAGGAAGACTATGCGCATAGCAGAAAAAAACGATAAGCAAAGCGCGCGGATGCCGAGGGCTTTTTTGGCGCCCTTTAGGGCCCTTTTCTGGGCAACCCTGATAGCTCTCCTGCAGATCATCGCGTTGAGTGCCTGTGTTGGCAACCTGCCCCAGTCTGCGCAGGCGCAGTACACGCCCGAGGAACTCATTCCCCAGCGCTCACCCTTCTATACCCGCGGCGACGTCAACCACCTGCCGGCAGTAGACCCGCTGGCACTGGATGAGGACATGCGGGCTTTTCTCGACGACGTGCAGGCCCGCAGTGGCTCACAGCGCGTGGTGCTGAACAATATTCTCCGCGGCCTGCTGGATGACGACTCGGTCATCGAATACGACAACTTCAAAACCTATACCGCCCAGGAGGCCTTCCACGCCCGCAAGGGCAACTGCCTGGCATTTACCAACCTGTTTGTGGCGCTGGCCCGGGAGGCGGGGCTGGATGTCGAATACCAGGAGGTCGACATCCCGCACAACTGGGAGCGGCGCGGCGAAACCTGGGTCTACAACCGCCACATCAGCGCATATGTAAACCTGGGCATCGAGGGCAAGTTCTATATCGACTTCAACCTCAACCCCTCGGAGGTGGAGTTCTACGAGGCCAAGCGCATTACCGACAAGGCCGCACTGGCCCAGTACCACAACAATATGGGGGTTTACTGGATCATGGGTGACCGCTATGACCTCGCCTACCTGCACCTCAGGGAGGCGATCACACTCACCAGCGGCGAACCCTGGTTCTGGACCAACCTGGGCGTGCTGTACAGCCGGGTTAATGACGACCGGCGCGCTGAGGCGGCCTGGCTGTATGCGGTTGAACTCGGCAACGATCACTCGGCCGAAAGCAACCTGGCGCGCTACTACCAGCGCAAGGGCCAGGACGAACTGGCCGATGAGTTTCAGCAGCGGGTGGAGCGTTTCCGGCTCAGGAACCCCTTCTACCGCTACGAGCTGGCCGAAACCGCCTACTACCGTGGCGACTACGACACCGCGATAAGCGAGCTGAAGACAGCCATTCGCATCCGCAACAACGAGGAGCAGTTTCATCGCCTGCTGGGTCTCGCCTACGTGAAAACCGGCGCCAGTGACAAGGCCAGTACCGCTTTTGCCAATGCCGAGCTGGTATCCGGCAGTACCGATGCCCGTCGTATCTATGGTGAGAAGCAGAAAATCCTCCGGGAAAGCGTGGTCACAGAGCGATAATCCCGCCGAGCCTGGCATCGCCTATCGTTCACCATTAGTGAACGATCAGCTCGAAATAATCAATTTCACAGATGGATAGCGGGCAAGTACCGTAGCGCTTATCGTCAACGGAGCGCACCCCATGTCACAGCTTTGCCAGGACACCGCCGCCACGCCCGAGTCTCATCTCAAACTGGTATCGGCACCGGCACAGAAACCTTTCAAGGTGACCAGCCATGGCATTGCGCGCGCGTATCCCAATAGTCTGCAGGGACTGCTGCGGGCCGCGGGTTCGGGCCTGAGCCTGGACCGGGCAGGCGAAGGCTCCTTCCGGAGCCGCGGCCGCCATGGTTTCGAGCTGTCTACCCGCGCCTTTCCAGAACTCAAGGCCCTGGCGCAGCCGGGCTTCAGCCTCAACCCGGTAGCCGGTTTGCCAGGCGTGCTCAAAGGCCTCGCACCCGAGCTGAACACGGTGATCATCGGCCTCCCGGAGCAGATAGACGACAAGGTGGGCGCAGCCCTGGGGCTGTTGCTGCGGCGGGTGTTGCCCGCTGAGGCGCAGGTCGTCGCGGTAGACCACCTGTTGGCCTATCGCAGCCTGCAGGCGCAGCTACCCGACGCCGACATCCGCCTGCTGGATGCTGCAGAAGTGATGAGTGAACTGGTTCAGTCCAGCAGCCGCGTCCCGGTGCTGGTGGTTCCTACTGAAATGGCGCCGGTGTTCACCGCCGCCGCCCTCGGCCTCAATGGCAGCAACGCGCTGGCCTGTCGCATCGAAGGCGGCCGCAACCGCCTGTGGTTTACCCACGAGAGCGATCGCGCGGCACCGGTAGAGCCGGCAGCCATGGTGCAAGCCCTGGGCTGGTTGCTACTGGCCATCGGCAAGCCCAGCGTGGCAGCCTGCCTGCACAACGCGGTGCTGAAAACCCTCGAGGATGGCATCCATACCGACGCCATCAGCCTGTTGAATCCCTACGCCACCCTGGTGGGTGATACCGCCATGCTGGACGCTATCACCGCGCGTCTCGGCCAGAAGCCGTCCCGGCTCAATGCCGTGGACTACGGCGTCCCACGGACCCGCACCCAGAGTCGGGCGACGCTCACCTGCGTGAGCTGAGGGGCTCTCAGCTAGCTCGGCGCTACGTCCTACATCCTCCGTTCTACCCAACCACAGTTGGCCCGCCCTGGCATCGCGCACCGGAATCCGGGCGCGGCCCGTGCCTATCGAGTGCAATGACACCTGGATTTGCGGGAGTGCAGGGAAGCGGAACAAAAAAAAGCGCCTCATCACTGGGGCGCTTTCTTGTCACTGGGGCCTGAAGCCGCAGACGTCAGTATAGGGTCAGCCGTTGCCGGCCTTCCTGGGCGTTCCCCGGGCGACGTCGGAGAAAGCGCTGACCCACAGACTGCGTGCATCATTGACCTGCTCGTCAGTGACATCGCCAATGTTGCCGGCCACGAAATCCACCCCGTCTACCAGCCACCAGGCCAGTTGATTGGTGGACAGATCGTAGATGCGCTCCCGGCCCTCGGCCTTTTCCACCACCAGCCGGTGCGTGCGCAGCAGGGCCAGGTGCTGGGACACCCGGGTCTGCGGCAGATCCAGCTTGTTGGCGATATTGCTCACGCTGTGCTCGCCGCGGCTGGCCAGGAACTGAATAATAAGGATGCGATCCGGGTGGGACAGCACTTTTAACAGCGCACTCAGTTCACGCGCTACGATCTTCCGGTTAGGCATATCAGGCGGCCTCGCTCTGGCTGGATTTCGCTTCACCCTCGGCCAGTACAGCTACCCACTCTGCGCTGTCTGTGCGGCGTAGCAGTACGCCCTCATCATCCAGTGCGTGCATCTGTATCCAGCCGTTGTTGACCAGATCGGCCAACCCACTGTGCTGATAGATCACGTAGTCAATGGCCTCGACCGGTGCCGCGATGACAGCCATCAGGCGCAGCGGCTCGTGGAAGAAGGACTGACCGTCATGCAGTGACTGCAGTGGCAGGCCCGAGCGAAGATCACCGTCCACGCCTTCGAACACACCCACGCCGCCGACAACATTGTGCAGGGTTTTGTCACCACTGCCGAAGTGCTTGTTGTCCACGGTAGAACCGTAGTACTGCATGGTAATCCAACTTGCTACGACCAGCGGGGCGGTAAGGATTACTTCCAGTACGCCGTACTCCTTGTCATTGCGGTGATCGTACTCGTGCAGGAAAGTCCTGCCGGAGAGGTCCAGACCGCGGGTCTTGTCGCGAGGCGCAGCAATAAACGCCCGACAACCCGCCAGGCCCCACTCCGGGCGCACCTCGGACCAGTCGCTGGCGCGGCGCAGCAGCGACTGCCCGCTCACCGCATTGAGGTCGGCGGCGCGTTCGCTGCGCGTCGCCCGTGCCGTCAGGGTGGCGTGGTGCGCGAAGGCATCGAGCTGAGCCGAGGGCAGCAACAGATCGGTATCCAGCAGGGTCAGCTCATCGGTGGTGGTGTCATGAATAGCTGCCGCAAATTGGGTGTCCGCCGGAATCTCGATGCCGCGCTCGATCAGTCCTGCGCGTACCGCGCCGTCGTTGAGCAAACCAGCGGCGATGCGCGCGTTCGCGTCACCGGCATGACCGCCGCAGGCGCCGCAATCCAGCGCCGACGCGTAGGGATTGTTGGCCACCGAGGCCCCGTGGCCCGCCAGCACAACCAGCGGTGCAAAACCACTGGTGAGCGACATGCCGCGCAGCAGACCTTCTGCCATATCGATCTTCTCTGCCGGCGTCGCCTTGAGTTCAGGCGCCGCTGCCGGCGCGGCTTTTGCCTCCCAGCCAAGGCTGGCCTTGACCAGCTTCCAGGCATAACCGAGACCCAGGGCCTCGACGTAGCTGAAGCCCGCAATCCCGGCGCGCTGGAAACGCGCCCAGCGGCCTTCCATAAACTGGCGCGTGGCGCGGCTGGCAGGCTCATGGCTGCAGGCGCTATGGCCGGGCTCCAACAGCACCGGGCAACGCGCGCTGTCACCGTCAATCTCGGATTCCAGATTTACGGCCAGGCCGAAGAAACCCGCAAAGCCAATGGTTTCGATCTTCAGCGCCGGGCTTTGCTCAAGGGCGCGTCGATAGCGTTCCGAACGCACATCGATACAAAACGCCGCCTGTACATCCGGTCGCGCTGCACGCTCAGCGGCGCTCTGGCTGTTGAGTAGTTCAGCCAGCTCGCGTTGGGCGGCGTAATCCTGAGCCACCTGCAGCGTCAGGTCGGTCCAGTTGAGGGCCAGCCACTGGGCGCTGTCATCGTCGGTGTAATGATGGGTGCTGGCATGCCAGTGTTTCGCCAGCCCGGTATTGCCGAGGCAGCGGAACAGCACCAACTCCCAGCTGGCGCGAATGGCCAGTAGCTGGCGAGCGGCACTACCGTCTTCGCCGCGCAGCTCTTTCGTCCAGCCGCGGTAGCGGGCATAGGCAGCCCAGCCCGAGACATCGGCGAGCAGGCGGTGGAAGTAGTCGGTGAGGGCGTCGGGGGCAAGCGAGAGTTCCTGCGCCAGCAGAATCAGCAGCGCGGTCGGCTCGGCAGGCAGCTCGGCAAAGGCTTCGCGAGCGCCCTTGAGCCCCAGTAGCTCGGCGCTGCGATCGATAGCAGCCAGCGCCTGGTAGGAGGTCCAGGGATCAGCCTCCTGGCCTCCGGCAGACCACACCGCCAGGCCCTGGTCGAAGTAGTCCGCGGCCCAGTTGGAGATGGCATTGGTGATAAAACCTTCCCAGTCCGTGCTATCGCTCCGTTGCGCCAGTGAGGCCACGGTAGGCAGTTTGAACAGGTCAGAGGGCGCCTCATTCTTGAGCGCCTCTGCCCGCACACGCTCCACGGAGGTGACATGGCGGCGACCGTGACGAGAGAGTTTCTCGATCGCCATGGCGATGTCCTGGTCACGAATATGGCCCTCGGCAATGCGCTCAGCGTAATAGCTCCGCGGCATGGTCAGGCGCGCCCCCAGGGTCCTGGCTGAGAGATAACCTGCGTCCTGCAGATCGTAATCCGCCATGCCCATCAACGGGTTTACGGCTACGAAGGACTTCAACGGCCAGAGCGGCGCAATGCGGGCCGCTGCGTCACTGGCAGCGCGGTCCACTTTCAGGTCCAGCCCCGTGGTGTCAATCTCTTGCGATGCGGCTACAGCTTCCGGAGGTAGCGTTGCATTCATGGTCAGGCTCCTTGACGAGGGCTTTCAGCGCGGTATGCACCCAGCCAGCGATTGATGAACAGGTTGATGTAGAGGCCGCGGGCCAGGTGCACCCGCAGGGCACTGAAGCGTGCCCGGGCAAGACCCGCGCTTTGCATCAGGGCGATCGTCGTAAATCCAAGCACCACAGCCAGCAGCAGGCCACGACCAAACAGCCCCGGCTCGCGGCCGGCGACCAGCACATCGGCCAGCGCCAGTGAGGCCAGGGTCTGCAGCGCGAAGTAGGCACCGGTTACCGCTGCGGCGCCACCCAGCAGACGCAGGTAACGTCCCGGCGATTGCACCGGGGCGTCCAGGAACAGCCACAGGCCCAGTACCAGCATCCAGCCCAGGCTGAACACCACCGGCTGTGCCTGCCAGCCAAAGCCAGCCAGCGATGCCACACCGACATACACTGCGGCCAGGGCGGCCAGCAACAGCAGGCCCTGGGCCATGCCGCCGGCCCGGGCGCCCTGCTCCCAGGCCTCCACGCGCAGGCGGCGGACAACGTCGCCACTGCTCAGGAAGGCATGGGCTTTGTACAGCGAGTGGCCCACCAGGTGCACCACCGCCGCCGTGTAGGCGCCGAGACCGCACTGCATCATCATGAAACCCATCTGCCCCACGGTTGAGTAAGCCAGGGCGGACTTGATGGAAGGCTGGGTGAGCATGATGGCGGTACCTACCGCCGCGGTCACGGCACCGATAGCCGCCACAGTGAGCCCGATCGACGGTGCTGCCAGCATCAGGTCGGAGAAGCGCAGGAACAGAAAACCACCGGCGTTGACAATGCCCGCGTGCAGCAGTGCCGACACCGGCGTCGGCGTTTCCATGACCTCAACCAGCCAGCCGTGGGTGGGGAACTGGGCAGACTTCAATACAGCGGTAAGCGCAAGCAGGGCCGCAGCGGCCTTGGCGGCGCCGGGCAACTCGCCGGGCAGCGTGCGAATGGTTTCGGCCAGGGCGCCGATCTCGGCGGTGCCAAATTCTGCAATCAGCAGGCCACAGGCAACAATCAACGACAGGTCGCCAAAGCGGGCGAGGATGAACTTCTTGGTAGCGGCCACCCGCGCCATGCGTCGCTCGCGGCGGAACAGCAACAGCCGGTTGAGCAACAGGCTCATAGCCACCCAGGCGCCGACCAGCAGGTAGAGATTGCCGGCAGCCACCAGCGTCGTCACCGCTGCCAGGGTGAGCGCCAGCTCGGCCATAAACTGACCGTGGCGTGGATCTCCCGCCAGGTACTGACGACTGTAGTGCAATACCGAGGTGCCCAGGAAGCTGACCAGCAGCAGCAATATGGCACTCAGGGCGTCCACCCGGACCGAGACACCGACGCCGGCAAGACCCAGCACCGGGCTTTGGCCAGCGCCGGCGGTCAGCGCCAGCCAACCGGTGCCGACCGCGGCCAACACCGGCAGCCACACGAGCCCCAGGGGCCAACGGGCCGGTGAACGCAGCATCAACAACGCCATTCCCAGGTAGAGTACCGGAATCGCCACCGGCAGCAGATACAAAGAAGACATAGCTATTCCATTCGCCGTACTAGATGAATGCGGGCTAGTTTGCAGAAATCAGGTTGATTGATAAAATTGAAAGATATCAACGTTTCATTCTTTAAAAGTGAACGATTGAAGCAGGCTGCGGGAGGGCTCGATCATGCGCCTCAACTACAACCATCTGCGCTACTTCTGGGCGGTTGCGCACAACGGCAACCTCACACGCACGGCGGAGCAGCTGCATGTCTCCCAATCCGCCCTTTCGCTGCAGATCAAGAAACTCGAGGAACAGCTCGGCCATGAGCTGTTCGAGCGGCGCGGCAAGCAGCTGGTGCTGACCGAGGCGGGGCGGCTGGCGCTGGATCACGCCGACGTGATCTTCGCCAGTGGCACCGAACTCCTGAACACGCTCAGCGGCGAGGGCTCGTCGAAGGAGGTGTTGCGAATCGGCGCGCTATCGACCCTGTCACGCAACTTCCAGATTGCCTTCCTCGATCCCCTGGTAGGCCGGGAGCAGACCGAGGTCGTGGTGCGCTCCGGCAACCTTGCCGACCTGCTGGCGCAGCTGGAAGCCCATCGCCTGGACGTTGTGTTGACCAATACCGCCCCACCTCGCGATGCTGCCACGCCCTGGATCGTGCGCAGCCTGGACAGCCAGCCCGTCAGCCTGGTGGGCTTTCCTGAAAAGCTCCGAGAGGGACGTAGCCTGGAAGACGCGCTACGGCAGGAGCCGCTGGTCGTACCCACCCTGGAAACCGCCGTCCGCACCGCCTTCGACACCTACTGCGACGAGCACGATATCCGCCCCAATATCGTCGCCGAAGTGGATGATATGGCGCTACTGCGGGTACTGGCTCGCCGCAACTACGGCGCCGCGGTCACGCCCGCTATCGTGGTGAGAGACGAATTGGCCAGTGGCCAGCTGGTGGAGATTGCGCACTTCCCGGGGGTGGAGGAGCGCTTTCAGGCCATCACCCTGTCACGCCAGTTTCCCAATCCGCTGCTGCGACTGCTGTTTGAGGGCATGGATGTGGAGTAAGCCCCGTCTATGATGTACTCAAGCGTCCTTGAGCATCGGGATGACCAGCACCATGCCAAGCTGCAGACGGTCCGGGTCAAGCTCGGGGTTGTACTGACGCAGTAGCCACATCGGCACCTCGTACTGCTGGCGCGTCAGCTCCCACAGTGAATCGCCCTGCCTGACCACGTGCTTGCGTGTGCCCTGGATTTGCCGAGCCATGAAGAATGCCTGCTGGATATCTTTCTGATAGGCCACCCGGCGGCGCTCAAACTCCTCCGGACTGACCCGTGAAAAATCCAGCTTCAGGCGCTGGCCAATCACCAGCGGCACGCCGTAGCGCCGACCGTTGATGCGTCGTAGCTGGCTGGCGCGCAGGTCCAGCCACTCGGCGTAGTGGCCGAGGGTTTCCATCGCCTGCACTTCGATGCTGCTGTTTTCCGCCACCGTGTAGTCACTGGGGTCTGCCAGCAGTTCCACCGCCGGCGCCGCCTCTTCCTCCGCCATGGCGCTGAGCATGGTTTCCTCAGGCGGCGGGCCTTCAATCGACTGGGCAGGTGTCTCGGCGTCGGCCAGCGCATCCTGCGGCAGCGGTTCCCCGGGCAGGGTTTCACGGGCGGCATCTACTTCAATCACTGGCGTTTCCTCCACCGCCCGGGCGGCAGTCTGCTCGGCGATGGCCAGTAGGGCGGGATCACCTTCATAGGGCAGGCGCAGCACCTGGCCCACGCGTATGGTGTAACGGCGGTTGAGTCCATTCATCGCTGCCACATCACGGATGCTGTGCCCGTAGCGGCGGGCAATCTCCGATACCGTATCGCCACGCACCACCGTGTGATAGAGGTCGGGTGTCTGCTCGTCGAAGCGCTTCTCCTCGGGAATCGATGCCAGTACCAGCTGTGGGTCGACGCCCAACCGGTCGCGCGGTACGCGCAGTGTAAAGCCGGCCGGTATGCGCTTGTTGCCCTGCCAGATGGGGGCCAGCAAGGCCCGGTTGTGTTGCTTGAGTACGCCCAGGTCCACCTCCAGGGCGCCGGCAATATCCTCCGCACCGATGAACTCTGTCAGCTCGACCTCAAGATAGGCTACCGGCGGCGTCAGCTGCAGGGTACCGAAGTACTTGTCGCGATTGGAACTGACTTCCAGGGCCGCCAGAAAAGAGGGGTAGAAGTTGCGCGAAGCAAACCCGAAGCGGCGGCCATTGTACTGCTCGATAATCGTCTCGATATCGGTCGTACCGAGCTCGGTGGTCGCCCGCCGCATGCTCGCAGCCCCGTGGTTGTAGGCCGTCAGGGCCAGCGGCCAGGTGCCGGTCAACTGGTGGTTGTGCTCCAACAGCTGGGCAGCGGCCACCGTGGCGGCAAAGGGATCCATGCGTTCATCAATGACATAGTCCACTTCCAGATAGCGGCGCCCGGTAGACCGGGTGAACTGCCAGATACCAGCCGCACCCACTTTGGAGTAAGCCGCCGGATTAAAGGAGGATTCCACGTGGGGCAGTACACCGAGCTCCAGGGGCAGGCCGCGCTCGCGCAGCACTTGCTCAATGTGATCGTTCCACTCGCCAGAGCGGATGATGCCGGCCTTGAATCGGTCCGACTGGCCGCGCTGGAAACGTACACTGCGCGCCGCCTCACGCAGGCGCTTGTCAGTGACATCGGGTCCCCACAGGGCCAGCACCCGCTGCGCCTCCGCCGACGGGTTGTCGCGGTCGGCCGCCAGTCCTTCCAGGATCTTGCGGTAACGCGCCTTGGCCGCGCGCATAGCGCGCTTATCGGCGTAATAGTCGCCGCTGAGGCTCAGGGTCTCATAGACAATGCCGACGCTGTCGGCATCGTGGACAAAGCCGCTGCGGGTGTCGACCTCGGTATACACCCGGGTCCAGAAATCGACTGCGGGTTGCAGCGCCGCGGGGCGAGGGAAATTCTCAGCAAAGGTGACAGTGGAAGCTGCCAGGGACAGGCAGACGGTGGCAAAAACAGAAAATAGTCGGCGGCGCATCGGATCGGGTAGTGGTAACAGCCTGCATAGCATTACCCTACTCCGACCCGATGGCAAGCAGAAGGTTCGCCCCGGCGCGTTTGCAAAGCAAACTTGCTGGAAAATCCTTCAGCTGACGGCGTTAGCCGTCCCTAACAGCCCTGAGCTGACGGCGTTAGCCGTCTCTAAAAGTCGCGTTGACAGTGTCCTGGGCCACGTACTTGCGCAGTTCCTGCCGCCCCACCACCATGCGGTGTACCGCGTCGGGACCATCCGCCAGGCGCAGGGTGCGCTGGGACATGTACATGGCCGCCAGCGGTGTGTCCTGGGAAACGCCGGTAGCGCCAAACATCTGGATGGCCTCATCGACGATGCGAATGGAGATATTGGGCACCGCGGTCTTGATCATGGAAATCCAGATGCGCGCTTCCCTGGCATCTACACTGTCCATCATCCAGGCGGTTTTCAGGGTCAGCAGCCGCGCCATCTCGATATCCATGCGGGCATTGGCAATGATGTCGATATTGCCGCCCAAGCGGGCCAGTGGCTTGCCAAAGGCCACCCGGTTTGTGGCGCGGTCGCACATCAGCTGCAGGGCGCGCTCGGCGGCCCCGATGGCGCGCATGCAGTGGTGGATGCGGCCCGGGCCGAGACGGCCCTGGGAGATTTCAAAGCCGCGCCCGGCGCCGAGGATCATATTCTCCTTCGGCACCCGCACGTTGTTGAATTTCATATGCATGTGGCCGTGGGGCGCGTCGTCCATGCTGAACACGTGCATGGGACGCAGCACTTCAACCCCGGGCGTATCCATCGGCACCAGAATCTGCGACTGCTGCAAATGCTTGGGCGCCTCGGCGTCGGTTTTGACCATCACGATAAGAATCTTGCAGCGCGGATCGCCGGCGCCACTGATGTAGTGCTTCTCACCGTTGATAACCCATTCGTCGCCTTCCAGCTCTGCCTCCGTGCAGATGTTGGTGGCATCGGATGAGGCGACCCCCGGCTCTGTCATGGCAAAAGCCGAGCGAATCTCGCCGTTGAGCAGAGGCTCCAGCCAGGCCTCCTTCTGGGCCTCACTGCCGTACTTCTCCAACACTTCCATGTTGCCGGTATCCGGCGCCGAGCAGTTGAAGCACTCGGCTGCCAGGTGCGAGCGGCCCATCTCCTCCGCCAGGTAGGCGTATTCCACCGTGGTGAGGCCAAAACCGCGCTCACCTTCGGTGAGGAAGAAGTTCCACAGGCCTTTTTCACGGGCGCTGGATTTCAGGCCCTCAAGGATTTTCGTCTGGCGGTCAGTCCACTGCCAGCGATCACCCTTGCCGACTTCTTCATAGAACTCATGCTCTACCGGGATCACCTCGTCGGTGATGAACTGCTTGACCTGTTCCAGGATCGGTCGCAAGCGTTCACTGACGCCGAGGTCCATGTTTCCATCGATGCCGCCGGCCACGGCGGGGCTTTGTTCTGCGCTTGATTGTGAAGCACCCATGTCTAATCTCTCCCGGAGTTCAGTTGAGCGGCGTAATCCGCTTTCAGTTGTCGTTTGAAAATCTTACCCGATGCAATGCGCGGCAGCTTGTCTTCGAGGAACCACACATGGGCGGGAATCTTGAACGCCGCCAGGTGATCGGCGAGATGGGCCTGCAGCTGCGATTCGCTCAGGCTGTCCGGCTCGTGCAGCACCACAGCGGCGCCCACTACCTCACCCAGCCGTTCGTCAGGCAGGCCGAACACCGCCGCCTCGTCCACGGCGTCATGTTGGTAAATGGCCGCCTCGACCTCAATGCAGCTAATGTTTTCACCGCCGCGAATAATAATGTCCTTGATGCGATCGACAATATAAAGGAAGCCATCCTCATCCATATAGCCGACGTCGCCGCTGTGGAACCAGCCATCCCGAAACGCAGCCGCGGTCGCCTCGGGCTTGTTCCAGTAACCGCGCACGTTGGCCGGACTTGAGATACAGACCTCACCGCGCTCACCGGCTGGCAGGGCCCGGCCCTCCTCATCGACGATGCGGGAGTCCGTGACCGCCGGCACCGGCCGACCGGCACTGCCCGGCTTGGCCAGGTAAAGGGCGCCGCTGTTTACCGATCCCAGGGCGTTGGTTTCAGTGAGTCCATAGCCGATGCCGGCACTGGAACCCCTGAATCGGTCAGTGATTTTTCTGACCTGGTCCGGCGGGCGGGCGGCGCCACCGGCAAAAATCTCCCTGAGGCTGGACAGGTCGTAGGGGCTGTCGGCGGCAGCCGCCTGCAGCTCGGCGGACATGGTTGGCACGCCGTTGAAATTGGTGACTCGCTCCGCCTCGATCAGTCGCATGGCCTCCTGCACATCCCACTTGTGCATCAGTACGATTTTGCGGCCGATCATCAGTGACAGCATAAACAGGCTGTGGCTGCCAGTGGCGTGGAACAGCGGCACCGTCATCAATGCACAGGGCGAAAACTTCGTCTCCGCCGGTGGCGCAATGCTGCTGCCGGCGCTCCCGAGCAGCAGCCAGCTGAACAGGGCGGCCAGCACGCTGCGGTGGGTTTGCACCGCACCCTTGGGGTGGCCGGTGGAACCTGAGGTGTACATGATGCAGGCATCATCGTCCGGCGCCAGCTCCGGTGTGACGGGTTCAGCACCGGCAAACTCAGCCACCAGGGTCATGAAATCCGTTACCTCAGCAGCACCGAAGTCACCGACACCAATCAGCGAGAGCCTGTCGGCGAAAGCGGCGATGCGCCCGGCACGGTCGGGGTCGACCACGACAATGCTGGCGCCGCAGTCGTCGATGCCGTACTCCAGCTCCTCCCCGGTCCACCAGGAATTCATGGGCACGACGATACCGCCGGCCAGCACCGTGCCGATGAAGGCAAACATCCACTGGGGGTTGTTGCGCATGGCGATGGCCACGCGATCGCCGGGGGCCAAACCGTAGCGCTGTTGCAGGGCCGCGGCGAACTGCCGAGACAGCGCCAGTGCTTCACCGTAGCTGTAGCGCTCCTCGTCCATCACCACAAAGTCTTTCGCGGCGTGGCTGCCCATCATGTTGAAGTAGGCGGCGAGATTGAGGGGCTGCTGGCGGTAGCTGCGGTAGCGCTGGCCGCGAACCTCCACCTCCTCCAGCGCGAAGGGCTGCCCCTCCGCGGTCATGGCGGCGACCGCGGCGTCCAGTTCTGCCAGCCCTTGCACCTGGTGTCGCTCAGTACTCGTTGAGGCGGGCGAACCGATCCAGGTGATAGCTGTAATCGCCGTAGGTCTGCTGGGCGACCCGCGCACGCTTGATAAAGAAGCCGATGTCGAATTCGTCAGTCATACCGATCCCGCCGTGCATCTGGATTGCCTCGTTGGTCACCAGTGTAGCTACTTCGCAGAGCTTCGCCTTACAGGCGCTGGCCAGCGCGGAGAGGCCGTCGGTATCAGCATCCACCGCCTGCAGGGCCTTGAGCACGATCGAGCGCGCCAGCTCGAGCTGCGCGTACATCTCCGCCGCCCGATGCTGCAGGCCCTGGAAGGAGCCAATGGGAGCGCCAAATTGCTTGCGCTCCTTGAGGTATTCCATGGTGCGCTCGAAGGCTTCCACCGAAAGCCCCAGCAATTCGGCCGAGAGGCCGATATTGGCGATATCGAGTACCCGCTGCAGCGGGCCGTAGGCGGCATTTTCCGGGCCCAGCAGCGCGTCACCGCCGACCCGCAGCTTGTCAAAGACGATAGTGGCGCTGTTGCGACTGTCGAGCATGGCAACACGCTCGATGTGCATACCTTCAGCCCCGGCATCCACCAGGAACAGGCTGAGGCCAGCGTCTTCTCCGGGCGACCCGGCACTGCGGGCAACAACAATCAGCTTATCCGCACTGTGCCCATCAAACACCAGCACCTTGCGGCCCTCCAGCACCCAGCCGTCACCATCGCGGCTGGCGGTCATGGCGGTCTTGTGCGGCGCGTGGTGGTTGCCCTCCTGGAGCGCCAGCGCCAGGGTCAGCTCTCCGGCCGCCAACTGCGGCAGCAGGGCCTCCTTCTGGGCGTCGGTACCCAGACGGGCAATCGCCGTTGCGCCCACCAGGATGGAGGCCTGCAACGGCGATACGCTGAGGTTGCGGCCGATCTGCTCCAGCACAATACCAAGCCCGGCATAGCCGAACCCCAGTCCGCCGTAGGCTTCGGGGATAGCAATCCCGGGCCAGCCCATCTCCGCCATATCGGTCCACAGCGGCTGGCTGTATCCGGTATCGCTACCTTCATCCCGCAGCCGTCGCAATTCTGCGACGGGGGCTTTCTCGGCCAGGAAGCCGGCGGCAGCGTCCTTGAGCATCAATTGATCTTCGTTGAGAACCAGTGCCATGGTGCGTGCGTCTCCCTATTGCTTGCCGGTGTAGGCCCAGCTTTAGCTGGGCAGGCCAAGCACGCGCTTGGCAATGATATTGAGCTGGATTTCCGAGGTGCCGCCTTCAATGGAGTTGGCCTTGGTGCGCAGCCAGGCACGCGGGGTATCGCCACCGCCGTAGGTCTCGCCTTCCCAGGCCAGCGCCTGCTCGCCGCAGGCCGACATGATCAATTCGTAGCGACGCTTGTTGAGCTCGGTACCGTAGTACTTGAAGATTGACGAGGCAGCGCCCAGGCCCTGCCCGGCCTTGGCTTCGTCCCGTACCCGTTCCATGGTCGCGCCAAAGGCCAGCACATCCAGCTCCAGCTGGGCGATGTCCTTGCGCAGGATGGCGTCTTCCAGGCGGCCGTCGGCGCCGACGCCGATCTCATCCCGGGCGAGCTGCGCCAGGGTGCGACGGCTGGAACCAAAGCCGAAGCCCGAGATCATTTCCCGCTCATGGGTCAGCAGGTACTTGGCGATTTCCCAGCCCTTGCCCTCTTCTCCCATGAGGTTGGCCTTGGGCACCTGCACGTTGTCGAAGAAGGTTTCACAGAACGGCGACTTACCGGAAATCAGTTTGATGGGGCGGGTCGTGACACCTTCGCTGGCCATATCAAACAGCAGGAAGGAAATGCCCTCATGCTTGGTGCCGCTGTTGTCGGTGCGGGTCAGGCAGAAAATCCAGTCGGCCTTGTCGGCGTAGGACGTCCACACCTTCTGGCCGCTGACCAGGTAGTGATCGCCCTTGTCTTCGGCGCGGGTCTGCAGACTGGCGAGGTCAGAGCCGGCGCCGGGTTCGGAGTAGCCCTGGCACCAGCGAATCTCACCGCGCACGATTTTCGGCAGGTGTTCCCGCTTCTGTTCCTCGCTGCCGTACTTGAGCAAGGCCGGGCCCAGCATGGAAATGCCGAAACTATCGAGGGGGTTGCGGGCGCCGATGCGACGCATTTCTTCCCGCAGCACTTTCACCTGTTCCTTGCTGAGACCACCGCCGCCGTACTCCGCCGGCCACTCCGGCGTGGTCCAGCCGCGCTCTCCCATGCGGTCGGACCACAGCTTCTGGTCCGGATGGCTCATTTCCGGGTTGCGGCCACCCCAGTAGACGTCGCCCTCCCCCCTGGCCGGGGTGCGCATGCTCTCGGGGCAGTTGGCTTCCAGCCAGGCCCGCGTTTCCTCGCGAAACTGCTCGATATCACTCATGGGGGACCTCCGAAAAAAGGGATTTGAACATACAGTATGTTTTACTGGCACACAAGTATCCTCCCGCCGGTGACGCGCCGCACGCTATCCAAGCGGCCCCGGAAAGCGGATAATCAGCGCTTTCCGCAATACCAGACGAGCCGGATGAATACCGGAGTTATGCCATGAGTGCCACCGCGGTCACCCGCTACCTCAATACGCCGGTGCTGGACGCCATCAGCCCCGGCGAGTTCCAGACCCGGGACCCGTTCCCCTGGGTCAATCCCCAGCACTTCATTGCCCCCGAGCACTACCAGGAGTTGCTCGAGACCATGCCCGATGTCAGTGAATTCCGGGCCTTCTTTGGCAAGCAGCGCAAACACGGCCAGGGCAGCCACGATCGCTACGTGCTGGACTACGAGGACGGCATGCCGCTACAGCCGGCCTGGCAGACCTTCGTCGACGAACTGCGCGGCCCGGTCTACCGGGATTTCGTGTGCCGCTTGCTGAACGTGTCTGACGTGCGCTTTCGCTTCCACTGGCACTTTACGCCCGACGGCGGCGAGGTGACGCCCCACTGTGACTCCAAGGGCAAGATCGGCTCGCAGATCTTCTACCTGAATACCGAAGCCGACTGGAACCGGGACTGGGGTGGTGAAACCGTGGTGCTGGATGACGGCGGCCGCATCACCCCGGACAACGCGCCGGCGTTTGAAGACTTCGATGCCGAGTACCCGGCGGAAACCGCAGACAACCGCAGCCTGCTGTTCGGGCGGCGTGGCAACTCCTGGCACGGGGTGCGCAAGATCAACTGTCCGGAAGGCCACTTCCGCAAGGTGTTCATCGTTGTGTTTGAAGAGCACCGGCCGCTGAAAATGGCCGCCAAAAAGTTCAAGCGGCTGGTGACAGGCAAGCCCCTGGTCACTCACAAAGAAAGCCTGATGTACTAGGCCCGGCCCCAAGCTGCTGAAGAGAGGCACCGCCCACACCGTGACCACCAACAGGAAATTGCCGCTGCTGATCCTCGGGGCACCGCCCCGGGGCGGCAACCACCTGCTGCGTGGCCTGCTGGATCACCATCCGGACCTGCTGCTGCCGCCGGACGAGGACTACTTCGTGCGCCACCTGTCGCGCAGCGCCTGGGTGCGTTGGCAGGGCATGTTGAGTTCCAAGGCCGCCGCGCCGGGTTTCTACCGCAAACTCCAGAAAGACGGCCATCTGGAACGGGTGAACGCCGGCCATGGCACGGAAGTGTTCGGTTCGGAGGATTCGCTGAATCTTGAGGCTTACTACGGCTACATCCGCACCCACCACGAGCGCGGCAACCTCGATGCGCTGGTGCGCAACCATATCGAGGCGCTGGCCATGGCGCTGGGCCATCGCCCCGGGGACCGGCGGCTGCGGGTCTTCTTCTGCGCACTGCAGCCCAGCAACGAAGACCTGACTGCTGTCAGCGCCCTGCTGGCGCGCAGCTTCGACGTACGCGGGGTGTTCCTGGTGCGGGATCCGCGCGCCCACCTCAGCTCCAAGCTGGTACGCAATCCCACCCTCAATCTGCGGCGTTTCTGCCAGCGCCAGAACCATTACTGGCAGGAGATCTCTGACTTTGAGCAGAGATTCGGGCCAGTGCTGCGATTGCGCTTTGAGGAATTGGTGACTGCCACCGAGGCACGGATGCGGGCGGTCTGCGAGTTTGCCGGCATCGAGTTCACCGACGGTGTACTGGAATACACCCAGGGCGGGCGCCCCAGCGTCAGCAATTCATCCTTCGGGGGCAGCACCGGCATCGACCACAGCGCGCTGACGCGCTACCGCGATACCCTGCCTCGGGAAACCATCGCCTATCTGGAAGAACACTGTATCCCGGAGCTGTTCTGGCAGCCGCCGGAGATCAGCCCTGTTTCGGGTGCACCACTACCGGCAGGTCCGTATAGCCCCTGACAAAGACTGAGTGGCTGCGGCGTATGTCGCCGACCACCTCGATGCGCTCAAAACGCTCGAGGATTTCCTCCCAGAGAATCTTCAGCTGCAGCTCCGCCAGGTGACTGCCCATGCAGCGGTGGATGCCATAACCAAAGCTCAGGTGCTTGCGCACATTGGGGCGGTCGATGATGTATTCCTCGGGCCGTTCGAACACGGAATCATCGCGGTTGCCGGACACATACCACATGGCCACCTTGTCACCCTTGCGGATGGTCTTGCCGCCGAGTTCGGTGTCCTCCAGCGCGGTGCGGCGCATGAATGCCAGCGGCGTCTGCCAGCGAATGGTCTCCGACACCATGGAGGGAATCAGCTTGGGGTTGGCCGTAAGCTTGGCGAACTCTTCCGGGTTCTCGTGCAGGGCCAGCACGCTGCCGCTCATGGAGTTGCGCGTGGTGTCGTTGCCACCGACGATCAGCAGCAACAGATTGCCCAGGTATTCCAGCGGCTGCATATTGCGCGTGTTTTCGCCGTGGGCCAGCATCGACACCATGTCGTGCTGGGGCGGCAGCTTGGCCTTTTCGTTCCACAGCTCGGTGAAGGTCTCCAGGCACTCGATCAGCTCTTCACGACGCTGCTCCTCGGTCTCGATAAAGTCCCCTCCCGGCAGAGCCGTGGCCACATCGGACCAACGAGTCAGGCGCTGACGCTGCTCGTAAGGGAAATCAAACAGCGTGGCCAGCATGCGGGTGGTCAGCTCGATGGATACCTCATCCACCCAGTTGAAAGTCTTGCCTATCGGCAGATTGTCCAGCACTTCCTGGGTGCGGCTGCGGATCAGCTCGGCGAAGTTCGGCAGGTTGCGCGAGCCCACCACCGGGTTGACCTCGCCGCGCTGCTTGCTATGACGTGGCTCATCCATGGCGATGAACATCGGCAGGGTAAAGTCTTCAGGCTGGTCGCGCAGGGTAATACTGGGTTCGGAGGAGAACAGCTCGTGGTGGGTGTCCACGTACATGATGTCCTCGTAGCGGGTCACAGACCAGTAGCGGCCAAACTCGTGGTGGTCGGTAAAGTGCACCGGGTCTTCCCGGCGCAGGCGCTCGAACCAGGACAGGATGGTATTGTCCTGGAACAGGTCCGGCTGGGCCGGATCGATGTCCTCCAGGGGAAGTGACCAGACGTCATGGTTCAGGGCGTTCTCAGCTGCAGTCATAGTCTCGTAACCGTACTAACGATTTGGCCAGGAACTATATCCCGCCGGGGCGATGAACGCCTAGGGTCAATATGGGCCACCCGGGCAGGACCACCCGGGCAGGGCCACCCGGGCAGGGCACGCTCTGTGCGCACCCCCGGCAAGCGACCCGTCAGGCCAGCTTGCTGCGTACTTCAATGGAGGCCACCGCCAGCGATGCCAGCGCCAGCGGTAACAGCGGCCAGATGTTGGCGAATACATCGCTGGCCCCGTGGGATTTGAAGAAGCTCCCCTGCACCACCACCAGATAGTGCTTGAGGGGGTTGAGCTCCGCCACCCACTGCAACCACTCGGGCATGTTCTCTACCGGCGTGGCGAAGCCGGAGGTCAACACGAAGGGGATGGAGCTGAAGAATGCCCCCATGATGGCCTGCTGCTGGGTGCTGCACAGGGATGAGATCAACAGCCCCACTCCCACCACCGACAGTACGAACAGCACCAGCGCGAAGGGAAATATCCAGAGCTGGCCGGTATAGGGCGCACCAAAAGCAAACACCGCCAGCAGGGTAATGATAAAGCTCACCACAAAGCCCGCCATCATGCCCGGCATGGTCTTGGCGATGATGATCTCGGTGGCGCTGATAGGCGACACCAGCAACTGGTCGAAGGTGCCCATCTCCCGCTCCCGGGCAATGGAGAGCGAGGTCACCACCAGGCACATCATCATGCCTAGCACCGCACTGAGGCTGGCCACCATAAACCACTGGTAGTTCAGATTGGGATTGAACCAGTGCCGCTCCTCCAGCCTGGGCTGCCCGGCCGGGAGCGGGGCGCGCCCCGCCAGTTCCGCACCCATCTCCCCAACCACCGTAGCCAGGTAAGAGGTCGCAATCTGCCCGGCATTGGCGCGCCGACCATCCACTACCACCTGCACCGTGGCCGGTTCGCCGGCGTCGATGCGGCGGGAAAAATCCGGCGGCAGCCGTATAGCGAGCAGCGCCTGGCGCGACGTAATCAGCTCATCGAGCTGACCGCGGTCGCGGGCGGTAATGATGTCATCGGTAAACCAGGCGCCGTCGACCTGCGCCACCAACTCATGCGACCAACGGCCGTTGTCCTGGTCCAGCAGGGCCACGTCGATGTTTTGTACGTCCAGGGTCGCCGAGTAGGCAAACGCCACGGTCTGCACGATCGGCGCGCCAATCAGGAAACGCCGGGTGGTGGGATCCTGCAGGTAGCTGACCATCTCTTTCCAGATGGCCACCCCCAGCCGCGTGAGCATCAGTCCAGCACCTTGTGGGAGTTGCGCAGGGTGATCAGGAAAAACAACGCCCCCACCGCCAGCAGCGCCATAGCGTTGGTGATCAGCTCAGGCCAATAGTCCCCGGCCAGGAACACCGACTGCAGGGACTGCACGTAATGCCGGGCCGGCACTACCAGGGTCAGCCACTGCAGCACCGTCGGCATGCTGTCGATCTCGAACAGGAACCCCGACAACAGGAAGGCCGGCATAAAGCCCGAGAATACCGCCAACTGGGCTGCCACAAACTGGTTCTTGGCCAGGGTGGAGATCAGCAGGCCCTGCCCCAGCGCCGGCACCAGGAAGGCGGCACTGGTCACCAGCAGGGCAAGCAGTGAACCCCGGAAGGGAAGCCCGTAACCGATGATGCCCATCAGCGTACAACCCAGGGTGGCCATCATCCCCAACACAAAATAGGGGGCCAGCTTGCTGGCCAGCAGCTCCAGGGTGCCCGCAGGGGTCGACATCATGGCTTCCATCGTGCCCCGTTCCCACTCGCGGGCCACCACCAGGGCGGTGAGCAGGGTGCCGATCATGGTCATGACGATGGCCATGGCCCCGGGCAGCAGGACCCGGCGGCTATCGAGTTCCGGGTTGAACCAGAAGCGCTGTTCCAACGCCAGCATGGGTACCGGGTTGCCGACCCGGCCACCAAACCAGGATGACAGCACGCCCTGGGCATAGGCCTGCACAAAATTCGCGGTGTTGGGCTGGGAGCCATCGGTAATCACCTGCACCTGTGGCTGCCCAAAGGGCTGACGGAGCTGGCGGTCGAAGTCGGCGGGAATGACCACATAACCGCGCAGGCTACCCCGCACCAGCAGCGGGTCCAGCTCGCGCCGGTCGCGGGCCGTGGTTACTTCAAAATAAGACGTGGCATCGTAGGCCGCGGCCAGTTCCTGGGCCGCCGGGCCGGTGCCTTCCAGCACTACACCAAGGCGCACTGCCTGCAGGTCCAGAGAGACGGCGTTGGCGAACAGGAAGAACAGCACCGGCGGCATAACGAAGGCAATCAGCAGGGAAGACGGGTCGCGCACAACCTGCCAACTCTCCTTGATGACCAGGGCGCGCAGCCTGCGCCAGTTCACGCCGCCTGCTCCTGCTGGGCCAGCACCAGGCGAATAAAGGCATCCTCCATCGAAGGGTCCGGGCAATCGGGGCCCGCGACGCTGGCCTTGAGGGCATCGGGGGTGTCCAGGGCAATCACCTGGGCGCGGTTAACCAGTACCACCCGATCACAGTACTCGGCCTCTTCCATGAAGTGTGTAGTCACCAGTACGGTGACCCCTTTGCGCACCAGGCCGGTGATATGCGTCCAGAACTCGCGGCGGGTGATCGGGTCCACGCCACTGGTGGGCTCGTCCAGAAACAGCACGCTGGGTCGGTGCATCAGGGCGCAGGCCAGAGCCAGGCGCTGCTTGAATCCCAGCGGCAGACTGTCCGGGAAAGCCTCCAGGTAAGGCTGCAGGTGGAAGATCTCCACCATTTCATCAATGCGCGCGCGGCGCTGTGCAGCACGCAACCCATAGATGCCCGAGAAGAACTCCAGATTCTGGCGTACCGTCATCAGCCCGTACAGTGAGAATTTCTGGGCCATGTAGCCGAGCTGCAGCTTGGCCGCCGTGCCCGACCGACGCAGGTCCAGGCCCACCACCTCGGCGCGTCCGGCACTGGGTTTCAACAGGCCGCAGAGCATCTTGAAGGTGGTGGATTTACCGGCGCCGTTGGGGCCCAGCAACCCCAGAACCTCGCCGCGATGGACGTCGAAACTGACGCGATCAGTGGCGGTAAAGTCGCCGAAGCGCCGGGTCAGTTCCCGACAACTCACCATGATGTCGCGCTCCCTCGCCACCGGCGCCATGCGATCGGCAATCGCCGAGTGGCCGAGGCTGCCCCCGTCCAGCAAGTCGATAAAGGCATCCTCAAAGCGGCCGGCCACGGCATTAATCTCGCCGCCGGCTTCACTGACCTGCGCCTGCAAGGCCGATGTGATCTCCGTGTCTGCCAGCACCAGCCTGACCGCGCCGCCCTGAATCACACCGTCGCGAACCGACGGCTGTTCCAGCGCATCGGCCAGAAAGGCCCGCCGATCAACCGCCAGGTCGCTAACCAGCACTGAGCGGCCAGCGATACGCTCGGTGAGCGCCCCCGGTGCGCCGGCATAGCGAATCTCGCCCTCATCCAGCAGCAGCACCTGGTCGCAGCGTTCGGCCTCATCCAGGTAGGCGGTGGCCCACACCACCGACATACCCTCTCCGGCCAGTTCCTGCACCATATGCCAGAGTTCCTGGCGGCTGACCGGGTCCACCCCTACGCTGGGCTCGTCCAGCAATAGCACCCGGGGCCTGGCCATCAGTGCGCAGGCCAGGCCGAGCTTTTGCTTCATACCGCCGGACAGTTGGCCCGCCAGGCGCCGTGTGAAAGGCTCAAGGCCGGTAAACGCCAGCAGCCGCTGAAACTGTGCTGCGGTGTCTCCCCGCGGCAGGCCGCGCAGGTCGGCGTACAGGTTGAGGTTCTCCTGCACAGACAGGTCTTCATAGAGCCCAAAGCGCTGCGGCATATAGCCGGTGACGCGGTGAATGTCTGTCGCGTCCCGGGCCACGTTGTAGCCCGCCACCCGCACCTCCCCCTGGCAGGGATGCATGAGGGCGGCCATCATCCGCATCAGCGTGGTCTTGCCGGCGCCGTCGGGACCGACCAGACCGGTGAGGTTGCCGGCGATAATATCGGCGTCAATACCCTTCAGGGCCTCGACCCCGGCAAAGGACTTGCGCACACCGCGAATTTCGATGGCCAGGTCCATGCAGCGCTTAGCCGGCGCCCAGACGCACGGTCACCGGCATACCCTGTCGCAGTTGCTCATCCGGTTCGGTGACCACGATGCGCAGCCGGTAGACCAGGTCTGTGCGCAGTTCAGGGGTTTCGACGGTTTTCGGGGTAAATTCCGCCCGCGGCGAGACGAAACCCACCTGGCCGCGATAGACGCGTTCGCTGGAATCCGACCACACCTCGACCGTGGCGCCGGGCACCACCTGGCCCAGATGCGCCTCCCCCACATAAGCACGCACGTAGACCACATCGGTCAGTGACAGGGTGTACACCGGCTCACCGACATTCACCATGGAACCCGGTTCACGGGCACGCACCTGGATTACCCCGTCACTGGGCGCCAGCAGCCGGGTATCGTCGAGCTGGGTGGCGGCCTGGTCGCGACGCGCTTCCGCCGCCGCCAACGCTGCCGCCGCGGCGGCGCGATCTTCCTCGCGGAAACCCTCCCGCGCCAACGCCAGGGCTTCCCGGGCAGAGCGGAGCCTGGCCTGGGCCTGCTCCTGCTGGGATTCCGCATCATCCAGCGCGCGCTGGCTGTTCAGTCCCTGGCGGAACAGATCCTGTTGCCGCGCCAGCCGCTTGTGGGCGTTTACCGGCGCCGCCTGGGCCTCCTCGCCCCCGGCCTCCGCCTGCTCGATCTCCTGAGGCCTTGATCCCGTGTTGGCGCGGTCGAGAT
>JANQIO010000179.1 GCA_028282105.1 Halieaceae bacterium
TGGTGCCGAAGGCGGGGCAAATTGCACAGCAATTTGCGACCGAGCCCGGGACAGCTGTGCTGGCCCGGACAAAGCGAGGGCCGGGATAGTCCCGCGAATCAAATTACGTAGCGTGCATAAAAAAGGCTCCGTACTAGGAGCCTCTTCAAGATATGGTGCCGAAGGCGGGACTTGAACCCGCACGAGCAAAGCTCACTACCCCCTCAAGATAGCGTGTCTACCAATTCCACCACTTCGGCGTATCTGTTTTCCCTGCTGGCTGAGCCGCTTACTCGGAATCCGGTACCGTCGGCAGGTCGTCCGCGCTGACCGCCGCTGCCGGAACATCGTCTTCCAGCACAGGCAGGTCAGATTCCACGGCTGGAAGCTGAGCTTCCATGGCCGGTTGCTGCTGTTCTTCCGCCGGCAGGGGAATCGCCAGCTCAGTCTCGGTGTTGGCTCCTTCCTTGGCAATAATAGCCAGACCGAAGCTGGTCACAAAGAAGGCAGTAGCCAGGATCGCGGTCGCCTTGGTCAGCACATTGCCGCTGCCGGTGCTGCCGAACAGCGTCTGGGATGCACCCGCACCAAACGAAGCGCCCATTTCCGCGCCCTTGCCCTGCTGCAGCAGGATGAGCCCGATAATCGCGAAGGCGATCAGCAGGTGCGCGATGAGAATCAGTTGTTCCATGTCCGTCCTGTTTCCGTCCCGGGGAGCCGCTACTGGGCCGCCCCTACTATGGCGCTGAAGCCGTCTGCCTTGAGTGAGGCACCGCCAACCAGGCCACCATCAATGTCCGCTGCGGCAAACAGCTCTGCCGCGTTATCTGCCTTGACGCTGCCGCCGTACAGAATCCGGGTCTGCTGCGCCAGGGTCGGTTGCTGCTCTACCAGGAAGGCACGAATCTCGCTGTGCATTTCCTGGGCCTGCTCCGGCGTGGCCGTCTCGCCGGTGCCGATGGCCCAGACCGGCTCGTAGGCGATCACATCGCCCGCGCTCAGATCCTCTACCAGCGCCGCGAGCTGTGCAGTAACGACAGCCACCGCGTCTCCAGACTGTCGCTGGGCCAGGCTTTCCCCCACGCAGAGGATCGGCTTGAGCCCCGCACTGCGCGCCGTTGCCGCCTTGGCAGCCACCTGTGCATCGGTTTCCCCCGCCTGCCGGCGTTCGGAGTGGCCGAGGATGACCCATTCACAGCCGAGGTCGACCAGCATATCGGCCGCCACTTCGCCGGTATGGGCGCCTTGGGCGTGCTCGCTGCAGTTCTGACCCGCCAGGCCAATCCCGGTTCCCGCCGTCAATTGCTGAACCAGCGACAGGTAGGGAAACGGTGGGCTGACGATGACATCACAGGTATCGGTGTTCACCGACGTGGCAAGCGACTTCACCAGGTCCTCGATCATCGAGCGGGACCCGTGCATCTTCCAGTTACCGGCTACGATACTACGGCGCATGGGACCCCCTGGTTGCAGCGGGCGGCAATCTTACCCAAGAAGCCCAGAACATACAACACGCCGATCAGCGTCCGAGCAGGCCCGAAACCCGCGCAGCGAGCCGGCCACACAGGGTTTCGACCTCACCGGCGTCCTCACCTTCCAGCATCACGCGCACCACCGGCTCGGTGCCCGAGGCGCGCAACAGCACGCGGCCGCGCCCGCCCAGTTCAGACTCTGTTTCCGCCACGGCCGCCTGCAGGTCGGCATTGCTGTCCAGGTCGACCTGGCCGGCCACCTGCACATTGATCATATGCTGGGGATACTTGCTCATGCCGGAACGCAGCGCGGCCATGTCGGTTTCCGCCGCGCGCAGTGCCACCAAAACCTGGAGGGCGGCAACTATGCCATCGCCTGTGGTGCTAAGGTCAGCGCAGATAATATGGCCTGAGGACTCGCCGCCCAGTCGCCAGCCGCGCTCCTGCATCAATTCGTTCACATAGCGATCACCGACCCGGGCGCGGACGAAATCGATGCCCAGACCCTGCAGCGCCAGTTCCATACCCAGGTTGGACATCAGCGTACCCACTACGCCCTTGGCACGGCGATGGCGGGCGATGATGAACAGCAGCTCATCGCCGTCCACCACGTCGCCGTGCTGATCCACGAACACCACGCGGTCGCCATCGCCATCGAAAGCAATACCCAGGTCTGCGCCTTCTTCGGCGACCCGCTGCGACAGCGCCGCCGGGCTGGTAGAGCCCACTTCCCGGTTAATATTAAAGCCGTCCGGCTCAACGCCAATGGCGGTCACCTCAGCGCCCAGTTCCGCGAATACGCTGGGGGCGATGTGATAGGTCGCCCCGTGGGCGCAATCCACCACGATCTTCAGGCCACGCAGACTGAAACGGTCAGGCACGGTGGACTTGCAGAACTCAATATAGCGGCCGGCCGCATCGACTACCCGCACTGCCTTGCCAATAGCATCGGAGGCGACAGTCTCTATGGATTTCTCCAACTCGGCCTCGATAGCCAGCTCCACCTCATCGGCGAGTTTGTGCCCCGCGGCATCGAAGAACTTGATGCCGTTGTCCTCGAAGGCGTTATGAGAGGCGCTAATGACGATTCCGGCCCGGGCGCGCTGGGTGCGGGTCATCAGGGCGACAGCCGGGGTGGGCATGGGGCCCAGCAGTTTGACGTCAACACCGGCGGCTACCAGGCCCGCCTCCAGGGCGGATTCAAACATATAGCCGGACACCCGCGTGTCCTTGCCGATAATCACCGTGGGACGCTCATCACCGGCATCGCCGCCGGCGAATACCCGACCGCAGGCCCAGCCCAGCCTGAGCATGAAATCCGGGGTAATAGGCGCTTCACCGACCCGGCCGCGGATGCCGTCGGTGCCGAAGTAGCGTTTGCTCATTTATTCTCCTGCACTGCCACGGTCTGCCAGGGCAGTTACCATGGCCAGCGCGTCCGCGGTCTCTCTTACGTCGTGGGTGCGTATTATGCGGGCGCCACGCTCCGCCGCCAATACTGCCAGCCCAAGGCTGGCCGGCAGGCGCTCTTCGACGTCACGCCCAATCAGCTTGCCGATCAGGGATTTGCGCGATAGCCCTACCAGCAAGTCGTGCCCGGTAGCGGCCAGGCCTGGCAGCCCGTCCAGCAGCGCCAGGTTGTGGGCGAGGGTTTTGCCAAAGCCGAAGCCGGGGTCGAGCAGAATCTTGTTACGAGCAATACCCGCCGCCACACAGGCGTCCACGCGCGCCAGCAGCCAGGCTTTTACCTCTTCCACCACGGCGTCATAGCGCGGATTGTCCTGCATGGTTTGCGGGGTGCCGCGCATATGCATCAGGCAGACGGGCAAGCCGAGCTGGGCAGCGGTGTCCAGCGCGCCTTCACGGGTGAGCGCGCGCACGTCATTGATGAGCCCGGCGCCCCGCGCCGCGGATTCACGCATGACCACGGGCGTGCTGGTATCGATAGACAGCGTCACCGGTAACTCCGCCAGCACTTCGACACAGGGAATCACGCGGTCGAGCTCTTCCTGTTCGCTGACGGGAGCGGCCCCAGGCCGTGTGGATTCACCGCCGATGTCCAGCAAGGCGGCGCCATCCGCTACCATCTGGTCTGCGCGACGACGCACCGCGTCCAGGTCAGGACCCTGTCGAAAGAGTTTGCCGCCGTCAGAAAAAGAATCGGGGGTGATATTCATCACCCCCATTACCTGGAGAGCCGGAGTGTTCAGTGTGCAGCGAACCGGGGTGAGGTCTTGTCAGGTCTCAGTGTTCCTGGGCAGGACCACCGATCGGACCGTCACGCCCTTCGCCGCGTTTACCTTCGCTGGCGCCTTCGTCCGCTTCGACGCCACTGCCACCGGCGCCATCATTGCCCCAGTCGGGCGGGTCGGGCATGCGGCCCTCCATGATGGCATCAATCTGATGGGTATCGATGGTCTCGTACATCATCAGTGCCTCGGCCATCATGTCGAGCTTGTCGCGATTCTCGGCAAGGATTTTCTCGGCCGTGGCATAGCATTCGTCGATGATGCTGCGCACCTCTTCATCGATCTGGCGCGCCGTCTCGCCGGATACCGCGTGGTTGGGCTGCGCCGCTGAGCGGCCCAGGAAGACTTCTTCTCCGCCTTCGTCATACTTCAGCGGGCCCAGCTTCTCGGACAGCCCCCACTTGGTCACCATGTTGCGGGCGATATCCGTCGCGCGCTCAATATCGTTGGAGGCGCCGGTGGTGACACCGTCCTTGCCCAGCGTCATCTCCTCAGCAATCCGGCCGCCGAACAGGCTGCAGATCTGGCTGATGATATGGCGACGGCTGTGGCTGTAGCGGTCTTCCTCCGGCAGGAACATGGTCACGCCCAGGGCGCGGCCCCGCGGAATAATGCTGACTTTGTACACCGGGTCATGCTCCGGCATCAGGCGCCCGACAATGGCGTGGCCGGCCTCGTGATAGGCGGTGTTCTGCTTTTCCTTCTCAGACATGACCATGGATTTGCGCTCGGCGCCCATCATGATCTTGTCCTTGGCCAGTTCGAACTGCTCCATGCCCACCAGTCGGCGGCTGGCACGGGCGGCAAACAGGGCCGCCTCATTCACCAGGTTGGCCAGGTCGGCACCGGAGAAGCCGGGGGTGCCGCGAGCGATCAGCGCGGCTTTGACGTCGTCCGCCAGTGGCACCTTGCGCATGTGCACCTTGAGTATCTGTTCGCGACCGCGAATATCAGGCAGGCCCACCACCACCTGGCGGTCGAAGCGTCCGGGGCGCAGCAGCGCCGGGTCCAAGACATCCGGGCGGTTGGTAGCGGCGATAACAATCACACCGTCATTCACCTCGAAGCCGTCCATCTCCACCAGCAGCTGGTTGAGGGTCTGCTCGCGCTCGTCGTGACCGCCGCCCAGGCCAGCACCGCGATGGCGGCCAACGGCATCGATCTCGTCGATGAAAATGATGCAGGGCGCCTGCTTTTTGGCCTGGTCGAACATGTCGCGAACGCGGGAGGCACCCACGCCGACAAACATCTCGACAAAGTCGGAACCGGAGATGGAAAAGAACGGCACCTTGGCCTCGCCGGCGATGGCCTTGGCCAGCAGGGTCTTGCCGGTACCGGGCTGGCCCACCATCAACACTCCGCGGGGAATGCGGCCGCCCAGACGCTGGAACTTGCCCGGGTCGCGCAGGAACTCGACCAGTTCCTGAACGTCTTCTTTTGCTTCATCGACGCCAGCGACGTCGGCAAAGGTCGTGTGAATCTGGTCTTCACCCAGCAGCCGTGCCTTGGACTTGCCAAAACTCATAGGGCCGCCACGGCCGCCGGCGCCGCCCTGCATCTGTCGCATGAAGAACATGAACACGGCGATGATGATAAGAATCGGGAAACAGGCCACCAGTAGCTGGGTCCACAGGCTTTGCTGTTCGGGCTTGCGGCCCTCGATCTCCACGCTGTGCGCCAGCAGGTCATCGATCAGCTTGGGATCTTCCAGCATGGGCCGGATGGTCTCAAAACGGGTGTTGTTGTAACGCTCGCCAGTGATGGTCAGTCCGTCTATCACCACCTTCTGGACCTGGTCGCGCTGAACCTCCTCGATGAACTCGGAGTAGCCCAGCTGTTCCGTCGGCTGCTGCATGTTGAAGTTCTGGAATACAGACAACAGCACTGCTGCAATCACCAGCCAAAGGAGTAAATTCTTTGCCATATCGTTCAAGGCCTTTTACCTCTCCAATCCCACGCGGGACGAACCTTCAATGTTACTAGAGTTAGGGGGGCATCACCATTCGGAAAAAGCTCTTCCAAATCAGTGACTTGCACCTCTACTCACCCTTGTAGCCGGTTCCCAGCAGGTAGACCTCCCGGGATCGCGGTCGAGATGCCGCCGGCTTGCGGGTGAGGACCCGCTCAAAGCTACCGCGCGCGTCACGCATCAGCTCATCAAAGCCCTCTCCCTGGAATACCTTGCTGAGAAAGGCCCCGCCGGGCCTCAGGACCTGGCGGGCAAGGTCCAGCGCCAGTTCCACCAGATACATGGAGCGCGGCTGGTCAACCGCGTTCACTCCACTCATGTTGGGGGCCATATCGGAAATAACAAGGTCGGCGCCGTCAGGACCAACAGCCTGCAGGATCTGCTCCAGCACGGCCTCTTCTGTGAAATCACCTTCGATAAACTCGACATCGGCGAGCGTGTCCATAGGCAGGATGTCTGAGGCAATCACCCGGCCGCGAGGGCCAACAATGCCGGCCGCCACCTGGGACCAGCCGCCGGGAGCCGATCCCAGGTCCACCACCGTTTGACCTGGTCGGATGAGCTTGTCGCGCTCCTGGATCTCCAGCAGCTTGTAGCAGGCACGGGAGCGATAGCCCTCTTTCTGCGCCTGCTGCACATAGGGGTCGTTGCGATGTTCCTTTAGCCAGGCCCGGCTGGAGGATTTTTTCTTCGGCATGATGCAGTGAAGGCTGGCGCCATCCAGGTGATGAAATCCGGGCCTGCCAAGCGGCCGCGGTTGACGTAGAATACCGCGCCCCGCCAGGCGTGGAAACGAAGAGCTTCACTCCAGGACACTATCCATCACACTACCCAAAACACTATCTACCAAAATATCCACGACAATATCCGGGACAATGGCCAGGACAGTATGAGTAAACGAGACGAAAAGCAGCTACGCGCCATCGGGCACAAGCTCAAGCCCGTGGTGATGGTGGCCGGCAAGGGCCTGAGCGATGGCGTGATGACAGAAATCGAACGCGCCCTGGCCGATCACGAACTGATCAAGGTGAAGGTGGCCGTCGGCGGCAAGACCGAGCGTGAGCAGGTGGCCGATGAGATATGCGCCCGCACCGGAGCGGCGCTGGTGCAGTCCACCGGCGGCATGCTGCTCCTGCTGCGACGCTCACCCCAGCCCGACCCACGCCTTTCGAACCTGCTGCGCTTCTAGATACCGCTTATGGCAAACGTCATCGAATTCCCATCCCAACGCGCCCAGGGGCTGGCCTTCCTGGACCAGCAGATTCGCGAGCTGCTCAGCGCTCGCGGCGCCGACGATGAATTGATCGACTTCGCCGCTACCACGGTCAAGCAGGTCTACGAGCGCTCGGTGGCGGCGGAAGACTACAGCTTCCAGGTCAGCTTGCCGGAGGGCCTTTCGGACGACGACGCCGAATCGCTGCGCGGTTCGATCTTCGAAGGCGTCGCGAAAATCCGCAATGAAAACCACGCCGTGGTGGTGCGCCTGATTGCCGAGTTGGTGCTGGCCGAGGTGCGCTACTTCCAGGCCCGCCGAGACAGCTAGCCCGCCCACGAGCCGCCGGGCGCTTGCTGTACAATACGTCGCAATCAAAAGCGGGAATGCGTCCATGTCACGCCCCAAGGTACTGGCCATCGGAGAGTGCATGCTGGAACTGTCGCCCGCCAATGGTGAGGGCCAGCTGCAGTTGGCTTATGGCGGGGACACGCTCAACACCAGCGTCTATCTCTCGCGGCTGGGCATCGGCGTTACCTACCTGACGGAACTCGGCGACGACCCGCACAGTGACGACATGGTGGCGAGCTGGCAGGCGGAGGGCATCGACACTGGGATGGTACTGCGCCGGGACGGCTGCCTGCCGGGCTTGTACCTTATCAACATTGATCATCGCGGCGAGCGCAGTTTCCACTACTGGCGCCGGGAGGCCCCGGTACGCCAGCTGTTTGACGATGACCACGCCGTCGGGCTGGCGCTGGAGCGCGCCGGCGATTTCGACCTGGTATACCTGTCCGGTATCACCCTGTCCCTGTTTGATGACAGCGGCCGCGAGCGCCTCTATGAATTGCTGGCCAGCTTGCGCCAGGCCGGGGTCAGCGTTGCCTTTGACAGCAACTACCGACCGGCCGGATGGCGGCAAGCCGAGGCGGCGCGCGCCGCCATGGCCAGGCTGACCGGCATGGCCGACCTACTGCTGCCGACCTTCGAGGACGAACAGGCGCTGCACGATGACCCGGATCCCGCCGCCTGCCTGCAAAGACTGCTCGAGGGCGGCGCGCAGGAAGTGGTGCTGAAGCGCGGCGCCGCCGGTTGTACGCTATCACACCAGGACCAGACCGAAGTTGTCGACGCCCTATCAGTCGCTACAGTGGTGGATACCACCGCAGCCGGCGATGCATTCAATGCTGCTTACCTGGCCGCGCGGCTGCAGGGCGAACGACCCGCTGTTGCCGCCCGCCAGGGACACAGGCTCGCCGCCGCCGTGATTGGCAGGCGTGGCGCGATTATCCCGGCGAGCGCCATGCCGTGAGCCTGCAGCGACTCTCAGCGGACACGCTCGGCGACCTACACGGTCGGGTGCTGCGGCCGGACTACACTCGCAGCCGCGTCACTCCGGGCGTTTTGCACCTCGGCGTGGGCGCTTTTCACCGCGCCCACCAGGCGGTCTATACCGACACCGCTCTCGCTGAGGCCAGCGACTGGGGCATTGTCGGGGTATCCCTGCGCAGCGCGCGTGTGGCCGAGCAGCTCAACCCGCAGTACTGCCTGTTCTCAGTGTTGAGTGAAGACAGCGCCCAGCAGGAGCTAAGGGTCATCGGCTCGATTCTGCAGGTGTTGGTCGCGCCGCAGCAGCCGGCGTCGGTGAATGCCGCTTTTCGCGATCCCGCTATCCGCGTTGTCACGCTGACCGTCACCGAAGCGGGCTACTGCCTGGGTGCGGACGGCCAGTCGCTGGATAGCGGCCTGCCTGGCATACAGGCAGACCTGGCGCAGCCCGACCGGCCCGGCACCGCCATTGGCCTGCTGGCGAGTGGCTTGAAGCAGCGCCTGGACGCGGGCGGCGCGCCGCTGACCGTCATCAGCTGCGACAACCTGGCCCACAACAGTCGCAAGCTGCGTGCAGCACTGGTCGACTACCTGGCTCGGGTCTGGCCGGACGTGCTGCCCTGGCTGGACGAGCAGGTCCGCTTCCCCTGCTCCATGGTCGACCGGATCGTACCGGCGCAGAGCGAGGCCGGCCTCGCGCGGCAGGCACAATTACTGGGCGTGCGGGATGAAGCGGCTGTTGCCACCGAGCCTTTCAGCCAGTGGATTATCGAGCGGGACTTCGCTACCGCCGTGCCGGACTGGGAAGCCGCTGGCGCGCTCTACGTGGACGACATCGCGCCCTTCGAGGCCATGAAGCTGCGGCTGCTGAACGCCTCACATTCGGCCATCGCGATGCTGGGATTGTTGGCCGGCAGGGAGACCGTCGCCGAGGTCATGGCAGACGCCGAACTGCGCGCTTTTGTCGAAAGCCTCATGAGCCTGGAGCTGTTACCTGGGCTCGCCGCCCCGCCCGGTTTCGACCTGCCAGACTACCGCGAACAGCTACTGGCTCGCTTCAGCAATCCCTGCCTCCAGCACCGCTGTGCCCAGATTGCCATGGACAGCACCGAGAAGCTGCGCCAGCGCTGGCTGCCAACGTTGGCCGACCAACGGGGCGACAGCCTGCTGGTCCGCGCCCTGGCCGCCTGGTGCTACCTGGTGATGGATACGAGTGTTGAAATCAAGGACCCCAGGCTGGGCGCGCTACTCGAGGTACGCGCCAGCGACCAACCTGCCCGTGCGCGGCTGGCGGCGCTGCTAGACAGTCTCAGCATGGAATCGGCGCTCAGGCAACGCTGTCTACCGATGCTGGAAGCTCACTGCGCGGACCTGAAGTCCGGCTCCCCGCCCGCGCGGGAGTAACGGAAACAAAAAGCGCTGAGACTTGGAGCGCAGCTCCCGGCGCAACTCTTTCGGAGCCGAGCAGGAGCCTGGACGAGTACCCGCCTGGAAAGAAGCGCAACGGTCATGGAGCGCCTCCTCTCCGACTCAGGGGCTGACGCCTCGAGCGGTGTTATAAATGAAAAACTTCAGCGATCTCGTACTCGATCTCACCACCGGGCGCCTTCACCACCACCACTTCGCCCTCTTCCTTGCCGATCAGGGCCCGGGCGATGGGTGAGGTGACGGAGATCTTGTTGTTCTTGATGTCGGCCTCGTCCTCGCCGACGATCTGGTAGCGCAGTTCTTCGTCGTTCTCGACATTGATGAGGTCGACGGTGACACCGAAAATGACCTTGCCGGTCTTGGCGATCTTGGTGACATCAATGACCTGGGCTTCGGCCAGCTTGCCCTCGATTTCCATGATACGGCCTTCCACGAAGCTCTGCTGCTCGCGGGCAGCGTGATACTCGGCGTTCTCCTTGAGGTCGCCGTGTTCGCGAGCTTCGGCAATCGCCTGGCTAATGCGCGGACGATCCTCTTTCTTGAGCTTTTCCAGCTCGGTGCGCAGGGCGGCTTCCCCCGCCACAGTCATTGGCACATTGTTCATCGCATACCTCGACGCATACCTCGATGTTAGCTATCCGCGGACCTCCTGCAGACAGCCGGCCGGAGCTTATCCGGCGAGGCTGGCGTGCAGGTCCTGCAGGCGTCTGACCTGGTTGTCCGCGGAGTGCTTCATCGCCGCACAGATAGCTTCCGCCGCGGCCAGAGTGGTCGTGTAGAAGACGTTGTTGGCTTCCGCGCTCGAGCGAATCGACGCGGAGTCGGCGATGGCTCGCCGGCCTTCCGTGGTGTTGACGATCAGGTCGATTTCACTGTTTTTAATCATATCAACAATGTGGGGGCGACCCTCAAGCACTTTGTTGACGTGGCGGCAGGGGATGCCCGCGGCTTCCAGGGCACTGCGTGTGCCGCGGGTGGCAACGATTTCAAAGCCCTGGGCGAGCAGGTCGCGGGCAACGCCCAGCGCCCCGGACTTGTCGACGTCGCGCACGCTGATAAACACCGTGCCGGACTGGGGTGCGGCCTCGCCAGCGCCCAGCTGCGCCTTGGCGAAGGCATCCTCAAAGCGCTCGCCGGTGCCCATAACCTCACCGGTGGATTTCATTTCCGGACCGAGGATGGGGTCGACGCCGGGGAACTTGTTGAAAGGCATCACCGCTTCCTTGACGCTGTAGTAAGGCGGCACGACCTCTTTGGTGAAACCCTGCTCCTCCAGACTCTTGCCGGCCATGCAGCGCGCGGCCACCTTGGCCAGCGACACACCGATACACTTGGAGACAAAGGGCACGGTGCGGGACGCACGCGGGTTGACCTCAATGACGTAAATCTCACCATCCTGCCAGGCCAGCTGCACATTCATCAGGCCTTTTACCCCCAGCGCGCGGGCCATCTGCTTGACCTGTTCGCGCATGGCGTCCTGCACATCGGCGTCGAGGCTGTAGGGCGGCAAGGAACAGGCGGAGTCGCCGGAGTGCACGCCGGCCTGCTCGATATGCTGCATGATGGCGCCGATCACCACGTCCTCGCCGTCGCTGACCGCGTCGATGTCCACCTCGATGGCGGCGTTGAGGAAGTGGTCGAGCAGCACCGGGGAATCCTCAGAAGCCTGCACCGCCTCGTTGAGATAGCGCACCAGCTCTTTCTCCTGGTAGACAATCTCCATGGCGCGGCCACCGAGCACATAGGAGGGTCGCACCACCAGTGGGTATTCAAGGCTCTCAGCCGCGGCCAGCGCCTCTTCCGTACTGCGTACGGTCATATTGGGGGGCTGCTTGAGGCCCAGCTTCTCGATCATCTGCTGGAAGCGCTCGCGATCCTCCGCCTCGTCGATAGCGTCGGGGGTGGTACCGATGATCGGCACGCCGGCGGCCTCCAGGTCCCGGGCCAGCTTGAGCGGCGTCTGGCCGCCAAACTGGACGATCACCCCGGTGGGTTTTTCGACATCGACAATGGCCAGCACATCCTCCAGGGTGACCGGCTCGAAATAGAGGCGGTCGGAGGTGTCGTAGTCGGTAGACACGGTTTCCGGATTGCAGTTGACCATGATGGTTTCAAAGCCGTCCTCGCGCATGGCGAGGGCCGCGTGCACACAGCAGTAGTCGAACTCGATGCCCTGGCCGATGCGGTTGGGTCCGCCACCCAGCACCAGGATCTTGTCGCGGTCGGAGGGGTTGGACTCACACTCCTCGTCATAGCTCGAGTACATGTACGCGGTGGCCGAGGCGAATTCCGCGGCGCAGGTGTCCACCCGTTTGAACACCGGCTTGACGCCCAGAGCCTGGCGATGGGCGCGCACCTCGTGCTCAGTCACCGCCAGCAATACGGCCAGGCGCTTGTCGGAGAAGCCCTTGCGCTTAAGGCGATACATCTGGTCGGCATCGATATCCTTGAGCGCCACGGTCTTCAGGGCGTTCTCACTGTTGACGATGTCCTCAATCTGTATAAGGAACCAGGGGTCGATGCCACACAGGTCGAAAATCTCACCGATGCTCAGCCCAAAGCGCATGGCGTCGGCCACATACCAGATGCGCTCCGGCCCCGGGATAGTGAGCTGGTGGACAAGCTCTTCACGGGCATCGTCACGGTCCACGTCGATCATATGCTCGAAGCCCGCCGAGCCAACTTCCAGACCTCGCAGCGCCTTCTGCACGGACTCCTGGAAGTTGCGGCCGATGGCCATCACCTCGCCCACTGACTTCATCTGGGTAGTGAGGCGTGCATCGGCGCCGTCGAACTTCTCGAACGCGAAGCGCGGGATCTTGGTGACCACGTAGTCGATGCTGGGCTCAAAAGACGCCGGCGTGGCGCCGCCGGTGATGTCGTTCTGCAACTCGTCGAGGGTGTAGCCCACCGCCAGCTTGGCAGCCACCTTGGCGATCGGAAAACCGGTGGCTTTGGAGGCCAGCGCCGAGGAGCGCGACACCCGCGGGTTCATCTCGATCACCACCAGGCGGCCGGTCTTCGGGTCCTGCCCGAACTGCACGTTGGAGCCGCCGGTTTCCACCCCGATCTCACGCAGCACCGCCAGCGAGGCGTCGCGCATGATCTGGTATTCCTTGTCGGTCAGGGTCTGGGCCGGCGCTACGGTGATGGAGTCGCCGGTGTGCACCCCCATGGGGTCAAAGTTCTCGATGGCGCAGACGATGATGCAGTTGTCGTTTTTGTCCCGCACCACCTCCATCTCATACTCTTTCCAGCCAATCAGGGACTCATCAATCAGCAGTTCGGTGGTGGGCGACAGGTCGAGGCCGCGGGCGCAAATCTCCTCGAACTCCTCGCGGTTGTAGGCTATGCCGCCGCCGGAGCCGCCCATGGTGAAGGAGGGACGAATGATGCAGGGGAAGCCGATCTGGTCCAGCACCTGCAGGGCTTCTTCCATGCTGTGGGCCAGCGCCGCACGCGGGCACTCCAGGCCAATGCGCTTCATGCACTGGTCGAACAGCTCGCGGTCCTCAGCCTTGTCGATGGCGTCCTTGGTGGCGCCGATCATTTCTACGCCGTGCTGCTCGAGCACGCCCTCGCGGGCCAGGTCCAGGGCGCAGTTGAGGGCAGTCTGGCCACCCATGGTGGGCAGCAGCGCGTCGGGCTTTTCCTTCTCGATGATCTTCGCGACCGTGCGCCATTCCACCGGCTCGATATACGTGGCATCGGCCATGGACGGGTCGGTCATGATGGTGGCGGGGTTGGAGTTCACCAGGATCACCCGGTAGCCCTCCTCGCGCAGGGCCTTGCAGGCCTGGGCGCCGGAGTAGTCGAACTCGCAGGCCTGGCCAATGACGATCGGGCCGGCGCCCAGGATCAGGATGCTCTGGATGTCAGTACGCTTCGGCATGTCAGGCGCTCCCTTCCTGGGCTGCGTGCTGCCCGGCGTGTTGTTCCATAAGTTTTATAAAGTGCTCAAACAGCGGCGCCGCATCATGGGGACCGGGGCTGGCTTCCGGGTGACCCTGGAAACTGAAGGCCGGGCAGTCGGTGCGATGAATACCCTGCAGGGAGCCGTCGAACAATGACTTGTGCGTGACCCGCAGGGTATCGGGCAGGCTGTCCTGGTCCACCGCAAAGCCGTGGTTCTGGCTGGTAATCAACACGGTGCCGTCATCCAGGTTTTGCACCGGGTGGTTGGCGCCGTGGTGACCAAACTTCATTTTCATGGTGCGGGCGCCGCTGGCGAGACCGAGGAGCTGATGGCCCAGGCAGATGCCGAAAATCGGAATGCCGGTGGTCAGCAGCTCAGTGATAGCAGCTATCGCGTAGTCGCAGGGCTCCGGGTCGCCTGGGCCATTGCTGAGGAAGATGCCGTCGGGATTCATGGCCAGCACCTCGCTGGCCGGGGTTTGGGCCGGCACCACCGTCAGCCGGCAACCGCGGTCGGTGAGCATGCGCAGGATATTGCGTTTTACCCCGTAGTCGTAGGCCACCACGTGAAACCGCAGTTCGTCGTCCCGATAGCTCGGATGCCCCTGGTCCCACACCCAGCTACCCTCGCGCCAGGGGTAGGCCTCCTTGACCGTGACTTCCCTGGCCAGGTCCATGCCCTTGAGACCGGCAAAGCCGCGGGCCTCGGCCAGGGCAGCCTCCTCGTCCGGGTTGTCGCCGGCGACCAGGCAACCGTTCTGGGCGCCCTTCTCCCGCAGGATGCGGGTCAGGCGACGGGTATCGATGTCGGCGATACCGACAATCTTATTGGCCTTGAGGTAGCTGGAAAGGTCCTGCTCACTGCGGTAGCTGGAGGCCAGCAGCGGCAGGTCGCGGATCACCAGGCCGGAAGCCCAGATCGCGCTGGACTCCTCGTCCTCAGCATTGGTGCCGGTATTGCCGATATGGGGATAGGTGAGCGTGACAATCTGCCGGGCATACGAGGGATCGGTGAGGATCTCCTGGTAACCGGTCATCGCCGTGTTGAACACCACTTCGCCAACCGACGTGCCCTCGGCACCGATGGCTATGCCGCGGAAGATACTGCCATCTTCCAGCGCCAGAATTGCCCTATTGCTCAAGCCCGCCTCCAGTATTCACGCTGGGACCCTGCCTGGCGCCGGGGCGTGGTGCAGTTCCGATGCGTTTTTCGCGCCCAAAAAAAAGCGAGATGAACTGTTCATCTCGCTTTTTTTCATCACAATCTGGCACGCGCGTCACCGGCTCCTGTCGCCCAGAACACGGGGCTGTGGTCCTCATATTCTGGGAACGCGATTCTACGGAATAGGTTGCCGGGTGTCTACTTTTTGCTGGTTTGGGCGGGTATGATCTGCGCCTTTCATGGGGATATAAAAACAATGGGCTATTTCGAGGGGAAGGTCGCCGCTGTCACCGGCGCCGGGTCCGGGATTGGCCGGGGTTTGGCGATAGCACTCAACCGGGCCGGCTGCACGCTGGAGCTCAGTGATATCAACGCGACCGCCCTGGCTGAGACCATTGGGCTGCTGGAGCGTGGGGACCTGGGTGTCGAAACCCAGACCGTGGATGTCGCCGACCGCCAGGCGGTATTCAGCTGGGCCGAAGCCGTGGCTTCCCGCCATCGGCAACTCGACATACTCATCAACAACGCCGGCGTGGCGCTGGGCGGCACAGCCGAAGAGAACAGCATCGAAGATGTCGAATGGCTGATGGGCATCAACTTCTGGGGCGTGGTGTACGGCTGCAAGGCCTTTCTGCCCTCGCTCAAGCAGGCCAGCGGCGCCCACCTGGTCAATATCTCCAGCGTATTTGGCATTATCGGGGTGCCCACCCAGACCGCGTACAACGCCGCCAAGTTTGCCGTGCGCGGTTATACCGAGGCCCTGCGCCAGGAGCAGGAGTTGGCGGAATCCGGCCTGCACGTGTGCTGCGTGCACCCCGGTGGCGTCACCACCAATATTGCCCGCGCCGCCCGCACCAGTCGCAACGCAGAGGAGCACGCGGCATTCGCGCAGAAATTCGAAGAGATGACTGGCACCACGCCAGCCTCGGCGGCGGAACAAATCCTTACAGCCATGGAGCGCCGTAAGCCACGGCTGTTGATCGGCCGCGATGCCAAGATCATTACCCTGATCAGCCGCCTGTTTCCCACCGCCTACCCGCGCATCCTGGCCGCCCTGGGCGGTAAGGAGCTGAAGGAGCTGGTCTCGGGAGGCGGCGTTGTCTGACAGCCTACAGCCGGCCATCCTGATCGGGGTTTACAGCGAAGATCCACTGTTTGCCGAGCGCTGGCGCCAGGGCCTGTGGGCCTCGCTGGAAGAGGACTACCCCCGCAGCTCCATCGACTTCAAGCAGGCCACCAACGCGGAGCAGCTCGCCGAGCTGCTGGGCGAAGCGCACCTGCAGGCCCTGCTCATCCACAGCCACTCGGCCATGGACGTGGTGCCCCAGTGCCTGGCGCGCCGCCCCCATGTGAACCACTTT
The DNA here is from genome assembly GCA_028282105.1 of Halieaceae bacterium. GTDB lineage: Bacteria > Pseudomonadota > Gammaproteobacteria > Pseudomonadales > Halieaceae > JANQIO01. The sequence goes on from JANQIO010000179.1 coordinate 16,078, forward strand.
GTGATCCTGCCCGAGAGCGAGCGCGGCCGCATCGATGACCTGCTGGAACTGCACATCGACGGCTACCTGGATGACAGTGAGGAGGACTTCTTCTCCCTGCTGAGAGAAGTGCTGGCCGCCATCGACAACAAGGCGGCCACACCTTTTGCCGATACCCTGCGGGACTATGTGCGCAGCGCCAAAGATGCCTGGCACACACCAGGCCACTCGGGCGGCGACAGCATGAAGGACAGCCCCTGGGTGGCCGAGTTCTACCACTTCCTGGGCGAGCATATTTTTGATGCGGACCTGTCCGTGTCGGTGCAGATTCTCGACAGCCTGCTGGAACCTCACAGCGTCATCCAGGACGCCCAGGCGCTGGCGGCGCGCGCGTTTGGCGCCAAACACACGTTCTTCTCCACCAATGGCACTTCCACAGCGAACAAGGTGATCCTGCAGAGCCTACTGCACCCGGGCGACAAGGTGTTGCTGGACCGCGGCAGCCACAAGTCGGCGCACCATGGCATCCTGCTGTGCGGCGCCATGCCGGTGTACCTGCCCTCTTCGCTGCGGGTGCGCTACGGGCTCTACGGCCCGGTCACCCGGGAGAGCATCTTCCGCGCCATTGACGAAAACCCCGACGCCCGTGCGCTGCTGCTGACCAGCTGCACCTATGACGGCATGCGCTACGACCTGGCGCCAATCGTCGAGCGGGCCCACGCCGCCGGCATCAAGGTGATCATCGACGAGGCCTGGTACGCCCACGCCGCCTTTCACCATGCCCTGCGCCCCACCGCACTGGAGGCCGGGGCCGACTACGTTACCCAGTCGACGCACAAGATGCTGTCGGCCTTTTCCCAGGCCAGCATGACCCATGTGAACGACCCGGATTTCGACGAACAGCGCTTCCGCGAGCACTTCAACATGCACGCGTCCACCAGCCCCCAGTACGCCATCATCGCCAGCCTGGACGTGGCGCGAAAGCAGATGTCGATGGAGGGCTACGCGCTGCTCAAACGCACGCTGGGACTGGCAGAACGGCTACGCGAGTCCATCAACGCGACCGGCGTGTTCCGGGTGCTGGAGCTGCCCGATATGCTACCCACCGAGCTGGCCGACGACGGCATCCGCCTTGACCCCACCAAGATCACCGTGGACATCAGCCAGACCGGGCGCAGCGCCGAGGCGGTGCAGGTGGAGCTGTTCGAGAAATACAACATCCAGGTGGAGAAGACGACCTTCAACACCATCACCCTGCTGCTGACCATTGGCACCACCCAGGGCAAGGTCATGCGGCTGGAGAATGCCCTCAAGCGCATGGCAAAGGAGACCCGGTCACAGGCTGGCGAGATTGAACTCAAGCCGCCCCTGGCCCTGCCCCCCACCGGCGAGATCGCACGGCTGCCGCGGGACGTTTTCTTCGAACGCGGGGAAGTGGTGCGGCTCATGGATTCCTCCATGGAGCTCAACGCGTCCCTGGAGGGCGCCATCAGCGCCGACCAGATTACTCCCTACCCGCCAGGCGTGCCGGTGCTGGTACCGGGCCAGGTCATCAGCCTGGAAGTTCTGGACTACCTGCGTTCCATTTTGCTGTCGCAGCGCCATATCGAGGTCCATGGCCTCACCTACCGCCAGGACCTGCCGTACCTGCGCATCGCCGGCGCACAGGCGTAGACAAACCCCAAGGAGCCGACCGTGCCGACACCGATTGACCTGTACTTTTCCTTCCGCAGCCCCTACAGCTACCTGGCCACGCCCGGCGCCCTCCAGTTGGAGAAAGACTTCGACGTAGAAGTTGTGCTGCGTTCGGTATTGCCACTAGCGGTGCGCCAGCCGGAGTTCTTCAACCCGGCCAATCTTTACAAGGCCCTGTACATCGCCATGGACTGGGAGCGCCGCGCCGAGATGCTGGGCATGCCCCACAAGTGGCCCTCCCCGGATCCCATCGTGCAGGACTTCGAGACCTTTACCATCGCCGAGCAGCAACCCTACATCTACCGCCTGGTCTGGCTGGGCATCGAGGCCGAACGGCGCGGCCGCGGCATCGAGTTCGCCGCCGAACTCTCGCGCACCATCTTCGGCGGCACCGAGGGCTGGGACCAGGGGGATCACCTGGCCCAGGCAGCGCAGCGGGCTGGCCTCGACCTGGCGGATATGGAAGCCACCATCGGCGATGGCAGCGAACACCAGGCTGCGGTCGAGGCCAACCAGGAACGCCAGGCCGAGGCCAACCACAGCGGCGTGCCGTTGTTCGTCTACAACGGCGAACCTTTCTTTGGCCAGGACCGCATCGACACCCTGCGCTGGCGACTGGATAAGGACGGAATGGCGCTCTAGGGCGGACGCGGTTCCCCTGCGCAGGGTACACTGACGCCCCCTCAGCGAGCGGAGCGCACCATGTCACACGCCCTCGATGGCATGAACATCCTGATCACCGGTGGCGGCACAGGGATCGGCAGAGCCTGTGCCAGGCGGCTGGTGGCGGATGGCGCCAGTGTGACCATCTGTGGCCGCACCGAGACCCGCCTGGCGCAGTCCGCCGAGGCCATTAGCGCAGAGTCGCTGCCGGGGCAGATTCAGTTCACGCTGGCTGATGTCACCGTGGAAAGCGATGTGGCGGCAGCCGTCGCCAGCGCCGCGGGCGACTCGGAATGCCTGCACGGCGTGGTCGCGAACGCGGGCGGGGGCGGCATGCCCATGCCCTACGGAGAGCTGGACACCGAGGAGTTCCAGCGGGTACTCAATCTCAACGTGCTGGGCACCATGCTCTGCATGAAGCATGCGATTCCGCTGATGCTCGAAGCGGAGGGCGGCTCCTTCGTGGGCATGTCGTCGCTGGCCGGCCATATTACCCACCCCTACTTTCACGCCTACTGCGCCGGTAAAGCCGGCATCGAAGCCATGATGCGCAACGCCGCCGATGAGTACGGCAGGGAGGGGCTGCGCTTTAATGCCATCCGCCCGGGTTTCATCGCCACCGAGATCATGGCGGCCATCCCCGAGGACAGCGATATCTACCTGTCCTATATCGAGAACACGCCCATGAACGACGTTGGTCAACCCGAAGACGTGGCTGAACTGGCCCGCTTCCTGCTCGGTCCGGAGTCGCGCTGGATTACCGGGCAGTGCATAAACGTCGACGGTGGTCACAGCCTGCGCCGGGGTCCCGACTTCTCCAGCTTTATTGCCTGACGCCCGCCGTGAGTGCTTACCCGGGCCTAACCCGCACCCAGTCCGCGCTGCTTGTTTTCAGCCTGCTGACGGTCGCCATCGGCCAGTCACTGGTGTTCGCGATCCTGGCGCCGCTGGGCCGAGAGGTGGGCATGACGGAGATTGAGGTCACCTCGATCATCGCCATATCCGCCATCGTCTACGGCTGGATATCACCGCGCTGGGGGCGTTACAGCGACCACCGCGGCCGCAAGCCGGTGCTGCTGATCGGGCTGACCGGTTTCACCATTGGGATCGTGTTTTTTGCCAGCGTATTCCAGGCCGGCCTGATGGGCCTGCTGGCGGGCACCCCGCTCTATCTGCTGGCCATCGTATCGCGCTGCAGCCAGTCCTCGATCATGGCGGCCACGCCGCCGGCCTGTTCCGCCTACACCGCCGATCTGACCCCACCCGATCAGCGCATGCGCGCCATGGGCAGGCTGGGCGCCGCCAACAGCCTGGGGATGATCCTCGGACCCGCCGTGTCCGGCGTGCTGGCCACGGTAGGCCTGCTGGCTCCGCTGTATTTTGCCGGCCTGCTGACAGCCAGCGCGGCGCTGCTAGTTTGGTTGAAGCTGCCGACGATTCCGGCGGTGGCGCGCAAATCGCATGCCGCCATCCGGCGGTTGCGCTATCGCGACCCCCGCATTGTGCGCTATGTGGCTACCGCCATCGGCATGTTCTCGGGATTTGGCGCCATTCAGCAGACCCTGGGGTTCAGCATTCAGGACAAGCTGCAGCTCTCCGGCATTGAAACCGCCCAGTACACTGGCGGCGCCTTTATGGTGTCTGCGAGCTTCGCCTTTCTCGCGCAACGCGTGCTGATCCAGCGCCTCACGCTGACGCCGGAGCAGTTCATCCTCGCCGGCCTGGCGACCCTGCTGTTGGCCGCCGGCTTCATCGGCAGCTTCACGGGCCCGGGATACCTGGCGGTGGGCATGGCCTTCATGGGGCTGGGCACCGGCCTGGCCATGCCCAGCATCATGGCCGCTGCGTCCATGGCCGTGTCGCCGGAGGAACAGGGAGCGGTCGCCGGCATCGTAGCCTCCTGCCCGGCGATCGGTTTTGTGGTGGGGCCGGTTGCCGGCGGCGTGCTCTACCAGTACAGCCCCGCCTGGCCCAGCGCTTTCAGCGGGGTGGTATTCATTCTAGTATTTGTGCTCATGCAACTGAGCCGGAGACAGTCCGCATGAAAGAAGCCCTGGGCAAACTGCTGGTCCAGATTCAGGCCCGCCGAGAGGCACTGTTGGCAGAATACTCCGAATACGACCTGCACCAGCTGCGCGTGTCCGTCAGGCGCCTGCGCGGCCTGCTGCGCTTTGAAGCGCACCCGGATGCCTGGCAGCTGCGACGGGAATGGGGTTTCCTGGCCAGCCAGACCAATCCCGCCAGGGACTGGGACACACTGGCAGCGCGCATTGAGGACCTGCCCGAGGATCAACAGCCGGTGGGCCTGCTGTCAGCGGTGGAAAGGCACCGGGATCGAATCTGGAAGCAGGTGCTCACCGCACTGCGTGACCCGCAATGGGAACAGACCGGCCGCAGCATGGGCGCCTACATCGATAGCTATGTTGAAGACCAGCGCCCGCCCGTGGAGCAGGAAGCGGCGATTCGCGAGGCCAGCCTGCGGGTTAGCCAGGCCTGGGAGTACCTGTCGAGTCATGACGAACCCCGGGCCTGGCACAAGCTGCGTATCGCCATAAAAGACCTGCGCTACAGCCTGGACTCACTGTCGCAGACCGAAGTCGACGAGCCTATTGAATTGTGCAAACGCCTGCAGGACCTGCTGGGCACCTGGCACGACAGTGTGATTCACCGGCAGCTTCTGGACCTGGTCGACAAAGACCTGGCCAATGATGAAAAAGCGGCCAAGGAAGTGCTGGCAGAGCTGCACACCGACCTGTTTGCCGAGGGCATGAAATCCCTAAAGGAAACGCGGCACGTAATGGCGGCACGACAGCAATTGCTGGAACGAGCGGGCGGCAGGAGCTGAGCCGACCTGCCTCAATCGGCTCAGTAGGCTCAGTCGGCTCAGTCGGCAACCAGAATCTGTTCCAGGGCAGACCGGATAGGCGCCGGAATCGGCACTGACTGGTTGGCGGCGCGGTCTACGAAGACGTGAACAAAATAACCGTGGGCGGCCGGGGTGTCTTCACCCTCGCGGAAGATACCAATGCCGTACTGTACTGAACTGTTGCCAAGGCGATCGACCCGCAGGCCACCCTCCAGCGGCTCCGGGTACTCCAGTGAGCTGACATAGTCACAGCCCGAGCTGACCACGTAGCCCACCACCGGGTCATCGGGAATCTTCATGCCGCCCTCCTCGATCAGATAGCGGTTGGCCACCGAATCGAAGTAGGAGTAATAGACCACGTTGTTGATGTGGCCGTAGATGTCGTTGTCACTCCAGCGCGTGGTGATCGGGTAGAACACCCCGTAGTCAGCGCGGCTGGGTACAGCGTCAGAAGGCGGCACGGTAAATCTCCAGTGCATCCTCAAGGGCCACATCGCGTGGGTTGTTGACCAGCAGCCGCTGCTGGAGCATCGCGTCATCGGCGAGCATCGGCAGGTCGGCTTCGGGTACCTCGGCCTGGGACAGGGTGGCCGGCAGCCCGGTATCGCTGATGATGGCTTCCAGTTCCGTCACCAATGCCTCGGCGGCGGCCTTGCCAGCCACGATGCCTGCCAACTCCGCATACAGGAGTTCCGCCTCCGGCATGTTGAAACGCAACACGGCGGGCAGTACCAGCGAGTTACTGAGGCCGTGAGGGATGTGGTAGTGGCCACCCAGCGGGTAAGCCAGTGCATGCACCGCTGCCACCGGTGCATTGGCGAAGGCCTGCCCGGCGAGCATGGCACCCAATAGCATATTGGCCCGCGCCTCTCGATTGTCACCCTGCTGGACTGCGGTGCGGATGCTGCCACTCAGCAGGGTCAGGGCCTGGCGCGCCAGATTGTCTGACAGCGGATTCTTCTTGTGGCGCGATGTATAGGCCTCGATGGCATGCACCATGGCGTCGATACCCGTCATCGCGGTCACCCGCGGCGGCAGGCCCAGAGTCAGGTCGGCATCCAGCACCGCAACATCAGGCAGCAATACCCGGGAGGAAACGCCCGCCTTGGTGGTTTCCCCGGTCGTGACCACCGCTACCGGGGTCACCTCTGAGCCGGTGCCCGCGGTGGTAGGCACCAGGATCAGCGGCAGCCGGGTGCCGGTGACCTGGTCGACGCCGTAGAGTTCGGCCAGCGACTGTTCAGACTTCAACAGCACCGCAACCACCTTGGCCACGTCCATGGAACTGCCGCCGCCTATGGCAATCACACCGTCGATGCGCTCCGCCAGCGCCAGCTCCACCGCCTCGAGAATCACTGCCTCTGGCGGATCCTCACGCACCTGGTCATAGAGCACCGGCTCCAGGCCATGGTCACGCAGTGCCTGCAGCGGTGGCTCCAGCAGGCCGATAGACACCAGCCCGGGGTCGGTCACCAGCAGCGGCCTGGTGATAGCGAGGCGAGCGCACTGCTCATGCAATCGCAGGCTGCTGCCAGCGCCACTTTCAATGCAACCGGCTGTGCTGAAGGAGAAGTCCTTCACGGCGCGCTCCTTTCCAAAACCAGATCTAGAATGTGAGAATCACTTTACCGCGCGCACGGCGCTCGGTCATGCAGGTGAAGGCCTCACGGTACTGCTCGATGGGGAAGCAGTCGGTCACCACGGGCTTGATATTACCGGCCTCGAACAGCTCCCACAGCTCCTGGATGTTGGCGATGTTGGTCTCCGGCTCTTCACCGGTAAAGCGACCCCAGAACACGCCGACGATTGAGCAGCCTTTCAGCAGCGCGAGATTGAGAGGCACACTGGGGATGGGACCCGCAGCGAAGCCAATCACCAGAAATCGGCCATTCCAGGCCATGCCGCGCAGGGCCTGCTCGGAAAAGTCACCGCCCACCGGGTCGTAGACCACATCCACGCCCTTGCCGCCGGTCAGCTCCTTGATGGCTTCCTTGAGCGGTTGCTCGGAGTAGTTGATGACCTCATCCGCGCCCAGCGCCTTACAGGTCTCCAGCTTCTCGTCGCTGCTGGCGGCGGCAATCACCTTCGCACCCATCAGCTTGCCGAGCTCAACCGCCGTGGTGCCGACGCCGCCGGCCGCACCCAGCACCAGCAGGGTTTCCCCGGCCTGCAACTGGGCGCGCTGCTTGAGCGCGTAGTAGGACGTGAAATAGGTAATGGCGATGCCCGCCGCTTCCTCGAAAGACAGCGCCGCAGGCTTGGGAAATACTGCCATTTCGTGGGCCGCGGCCTGCGAGCTGAAGCCGCCGACCGACCCCATGGAGATGACCTCGTCGCCGGGCTTGTAGCGGGTGACTTTCTCGCCCACCGCCTCCACCACGCCGGAAAACTCACCGCCGGGAATAAAGGGCAGCTCGGGTTGGAACTGGTACTTGCCCTGGATGATCAGCACGTCGGGGAAATTCAGGCCCGCCGCCTTCACATTGATGAGCACATCGTGCTCACCCAGTTCCGGCGTCGGCCAGTCGGGCTCGAGTGACAGCTTTTCGCCGTCACCCGGGCCCAGCTCGGCGCACACCAGTGCGCGCATCAGGCGACCTCGAACAGGCCGGCGGCACCCATGCCGCCGCCCACACACATGGTCACCACCACGTACTTGACGCCACGGCGCTTGCCCTCGATCAGGGCGTGGCCAATCATCCGCGAGCCGCTCATGCCGTAGGGGTGGCCGATGGAGATCGCGCCGCCATTGACGTTGAGCTTGTCGTTGTCGATGCCCAACTGGTCACGGCAGTAGATCACCTGCACGGCAAACGCTTCGTTCAGTTCCCACAGGCCGATGTCGTCGACGCTCAGGCCGTGCTGCTTGAGCAGCTTGGGAATGGCGTAAACCGGACCGATACCCATCTCATCGGGCTCGAGACCGGCCACGGCGATACCGCGGTAGATACCCAGCGGCTCCAGGCCTTTCTGCTCGGCCAGCTTGGCGTCCATGACCACCTGGGCGGAAGAACCGTCGGACAGCTGTGAGGCATTGCCGGCGGTAATGGTGCCGCCCTCGAACACCGTCTTCAGACCGGCCAGACCCTCGGCGGTCGTGGCGCGCACGCCTTCGTCCGCAGACACTGTGCCCTCGGCTTCGCCTTCTTCACCGGTTTCCTTGTCCCAGGTCTTGCGGGTGCAGGTCACGGAGACCAGTTCGTCGTCAAACTTGCCCGCCTCGTAGGCCGCCGCAGTGCGCTGCTGCGACTGCAGGCCGTACTCGTCCATCTGCTCGCGGCTGATGCCGTAGCGCTTGGCCACCACTTCCGCAGTCTCCAGCATGGACATGTAGACCGCCGGGTGCATGGCCACCAGCTCCTCGTCGCCGGCGCGGTGTAGGTTCATGTGCTCGTTCTGCACCAGGCTGATGGACTCGAGGCCGCCACCCACTACCACGCTCATGCCGTCGTGGATGATCTGCTTGGCCGCCGTCGCCACCGCCATCAGGCCGGAAGAACACTGGCGGTCGAGGCTCATGCCGGACACGGTGACCGGGCAGCCAGCGCGCAGGGCCACCTGGCGGGCGATGTTCTGGCCGGTCGCGCCCTGCTGCAGCGCGGCGCCCATGATCACATCGTCAATTTCTGCGGGGTCGATACCGGCGCGCTTGATCGCCTCGGACACCGAGGCCGCGCCCAGACTGGCGCCGGCCAGGTTGTTGAAGCCGCCGCGGTAGGCCTTGCCAATCGGAGTGCGGGCGGTGGATACGATTACTGCGTCTGTCATTGTCTGCTCCTTCTGCACCCGTTCGCGCGGGTGTCGAGAGTTGTCCAGTCATTCCCGCGAAGGCGGGAATCCACGTTTGTTCGAAGTCTGGATTCCCGCCTTCGCGGGAATGACTCCATTGCTAGCTGAGGTCGATGCCGAGAGCCTCGGCAGCCATGCCGGTGAACTTCAGGGTTTGCTCGAAACCGGCCTGGGGCACGGCCTCATTGTCGGTGTTGGTGATGGCGTCCCAGTGGGCGGCAATGCCTTCCGGGGTCTGGTCTTCGGGCGCCAGGTAGGCACCGTGGGTTTCGACCAGCTTGACCACCGAGTAGCAGCCGGCGCCGGCGGCAATAATCGTGCGGTTGGGGCCGTCTTCGCTGACCATGTACAGCACCGCCGGGGTCACCGTTTCCGGGGTCAGCAGGTCAAAGGCCTTCTCCGGGATCAGGCCCTCGGTCATGCGAGTGCCGGCGGTGGGCGCCAGTGCGTTGACCTTGATGTTGTACTTGGCGCCTTCCTGGCACAGGGTGTTCATGGCGCCGATGACGCCCATCTTCGCCGAGCCGTAGTTGGTCTGGCCAAAGTTGCCGTACAGGCCGCTGGAGGATGTGGTCATGACGATCCGGCCGTAGGCCTGCTCGCGCATCACGTCCCAAACCGCCTTGGTGCAGTTGATAGAGCCCATCAGGTGGACGTCCAGCACCGTCTTGAAGTCGTCCAGGGAGCCCTTGGCGAAGCTCTTGTCGCGCAGGATGCCGGCGTTGTTCACCAGAATATCGACACGCCCCCACTGGTCCATGGCCTGCTGCACCATGGCCTCGACCTCGTCGTACTTGGCGACATTGGCGCCGTTGGCGATGGCTTCCCCGCCCAGGGCTTCGATTTCCGCCACCACGGCTTTGGCGGCTTCGCTGGAGCCGCCGGTGCCATCGGCAGCACCGCCCAGGTCGTTGATCACCACCTTGGCACCGCGCTTGGCAAGTTCGATGGCGTGGCTACGGCCCAGGCCGCCGCCGGAACCGGTGACAATGGCGACCTTGCCTTGGTATGAAATGCTCATTGCTGACTCCTTAACCCGTAAACACCATGGAGAGCCACTCGCAGGCCAGAGCCGGCGTTTCCTCGCCCTCAATTTCTACCGTAATGTTCTGCTTGACCAGGAAACGGTTGTCATCCTTCTGCTGGATGTCAGCGATTTCCACATGGGCGCGCACCTTCTTGCCGGCGCGTACTGGCGCCAGGAAGCGCACCTTGTCAAAGCCGTAGTTGACGCCCATCACCACGCCCTCGGGCATGACGCCCAGACCGGAAGTCATCGGCACCAGGCAGGACAGGGTCAGGAAACCGTGGGCGATAGTGCCGCCGAACGGTGTCTGCCTGGCCGCTTCCTCATCGACGTGAATAAACTGATGATCGTCGGTGCAATCGGCAAATTCATTGATGCGCTCTTGGGTCAGTTCGGTCCAGGGGCCGGGCTCGAACTTCTGCCCAACGCAGCTCAAAAACTCATCTTTAGGTACGACTTGTACGCCCATGAACAGGGTTCCTTCGTTGGTGGGTGAGGCAGCCCTACAGTGTAGTCCACGCGC
>JANQIO010000190.1 GCA_028282105.1 Halieaceae bacterium
ACTTTTTCCTTGAACAGCACCGTCGCGCCATCGCTGATTTTTACCCAGAGTTCATCACCGACTTCCACGCCGAGCTGATCGAAGAGTGCCGCGTCGATATTCGTCCACACGTTGCCGAAGTGGACATCGAGGATGGGGATGTTGCCCTCGATCCTGCCGTTGATCAGTTTGGGCTTTTTGTAGGCAATACTCAGGACCTCGGCCTCTTTAGCGGGGCCCACTTGTTCGAAACTGATAGTGCCGGCGGCCAGCCTGGCGCCGGTATAGGCGTAGACGTCTCGGCCGTGGAAAGTGTGGGAGCGCTCCGACCCCGGCAGCCGGTTAACGTTCTCGTCGATGATCCGCACCTCGTCGATCCCGAGGGATTCTGCGACCAGCGTCAGCGAGCCGTTGTCCGGGCTAACGAAGTAGTGCCCCGACCGGGTCTTCAGGACAACCGACTTTCGCTCGGTGCCCACGCCGGGGTCGACCACGGATACGAACACGGTCCCCGCCGGCCAATAGCGGGCGGTCTGGTTGAGGCGGTAGGCCGCTTCCCAGATGTTGAACACCGGGATCTCGTGGGTGATATCGAACATCTTGAGCTCGGGTGACACGCCGTAAGCGACACCTTTCATGGAGACTACGGCGGGCTCTTCGAGGCCGAAATCACTTTGGAACACCAGCGCGCTCTGCGCCCAGGCGCCTGGCTGCGCGCCGAGCATCACGATAATCAGTAGCAGGCCGGTGAAGAGCTTGAGCATTGCACTCTCCTTGAGCAGATCGGGCTGATGTAGTGGGGGTGTGCCATTGAGTATGTCATAACAGCTCAATTGAAACTGCGGTTAACCCAGCATTCTCACTTCCCGCTGTGGGAAGGGGATGGCGATGCCGTTGTCCTTGAGCGCCTTGAATACCTGCAAGTTGCAGCGGTGCAGGGTTTCAAAATAGCGATCAGTTGCTACCCACACCCGGTAGTCGATGATGATCGAGGAATCGCCGAAGCTGTTGATGCCGACCTGGGGCTGCGCGTCGGTGCTTACCCCATCAATCCCCGCAAGACAGTCCTGGATAATGGCTATGACGCGCTCCGGGTCGCTGTCGTAGGCGACGCCAACCTGGCCCTCGACGATGCGGCTGGCCAGCGAGTTGCGATGTATCTCGCCAATAATGTGCTTGTTGGGAATGATGATTTTCTCACCATCCTCCGCTCGAAGAATGGTAGTGGCCAGACTGATCTCCTCCACCTGGCCGGAGCAGCCCAGCAGTGAGATGGTGTCACCCACCCGGAACATTCGAGTGAGTATGATCACCAGGCCAGCGCCGTAGTTGGAAACAGGGCCCTGTATCGCCAGACTGGCGCCCACGGCCAGGCCGCCGATGGCTGCGATCAATGGCGTGATGCTGATCCCCAACTGGCTGAGCGCGATGACCAGGAACATGCCGATCACCAGCATGCGGGCAACGCTGGCTATGAACTGCCGCAGGGTGATATCGACGTTGCGCCGTTCCTGCACTCGCAGGACCATGCGCGCCACCCAGCCGCCAATCACATAACCCGCGATTACCACGACCAGGGCGCCCAGTAGCTGGAAAGAATAGGCTACGGCAAAATTGACGACGAGTTCGTACACCTGCTGTACGAGGTCGAGCTGCTCCTCCACAAAAGTCTCCTTCAAGCCTGTGACTGCATACAGTCTAGCCGTCTTCGGCGCTGTCAGTCGTCTATCCCGTCCCCCAGGATGATCTCCAGAGTTCGCTCGACCAGCGCGTCTGTGTCCAGCGAAGCGTTGTTACACATCATGATCAGGGAGATGCTGACCTCGGGAAAGCGGCCGTAGTAGGTTGAGGTGCCGAGCCAGCCGCCGCTGTGCCAGAAGCCTGGCTGCCCGTGCTTCGTGCCGGTGAACTGGCCGTTGGCGTAGAGCACCCCGCGCGCGCTGTACTCGCTGTTTGGGGTGTTCAACTGAGCGAGGAGTTGTTCAGGCGTGCTGCCAAGCCTGGGCGCATAGAAGCTCTGGTCCCAGAGCAGCATGTCATCCAAGTTGGTGTGAAGCCCGCCGTCACCGACCCAGAACAGGTTGGTCATGTCGGTGACGAAGTCGCCATTATCAAGCTGCCGATAGCCCGACGCGCGGTTTTTGACGATCTCCACCGGATCATCGCTGAAGAAGCTGTTGTGCATCCCCAGGGGTTCGAAGATACGCCGCTGGGCATAGCTGCGCAGTGACTCTCCGCTGACCTCTTCAACCAGCATGGACAGGAGAAAATAGGCGAGGTTGCTGTACAGAAAACCCTGCTCTGGGCCCTGGGCCAGGGGCACGCGCTTTACTACCTCGTAGAACTCGTTGATCGTCAGGTAGTCCTCGTTGCCAAGGCGATATGGGCCGCCAGCAGCGTTGCGAAGATCCAGGGAGTTCTCGGCTTTCGGTCCTTCGTAAGAGTTGGCTATCAGGTCGTAGTCACCCATGCCGCCGATGTGGCCAAGCATGGCGTTAACCGTGACCGGAGTGCCGTAGTCTCGTAGGCCGGGCAGGTATTCTCGGACATCAGCCGTGAGCTCTATCTTGCCCTCTTCGGCGAGAAGCAGGACGGCCAACGCGGTGAATTGTTTGGATACTGACCCCATGCGATGGAGCTGGCTGCCATCAAGGGGCACGTCCAGTTCCAGATTAGCCATGCCATAGCCGGCTTTGTGAATCCATTCCCCGCGGCGGATAACACCCACATTGCAGCCCGGCCCACTGCCATCGATGCCGGCAAAGACCTGGTCCAGCGCTGCACGGGTGGTGTCCGGCTGGTCGGACTGGCCGCAAGCCGCTAGAGACAGGACGAAGGTGAGTGCAAGTGCGTGGCGCATGGTGTTTACCTTGAAGCTGAAGAGAGCGTGGATGCCAGGTACGGGATTCCCATGGTTGAAAATACAGGCAGGCTCAGCCAGTCTCGTGTATACAAGTTGCTGTTCTCAAAGCCGCACAGTCTTTCGGCGCCTGCGCTTGAGTACAATCCCTATAGCCAACACTAGCAAGGAGTCGACACCGTGGATACACAGTCTTCTAACGCTTCAACAAACCTTGAGCGCTGGCATCAGCACCTGCGCGGTGAACTGCCCGGCGGGCTGGACCAACTGCTGCACGAGGACTGCGTCTTCTATTCGCCGGTGGTGTTCACGCCTCAGTTGGGCAAACAGCTTACCAAGCTGTACCTGAACGCGGCCGGTAATACGTTCAGCGAAGGCAAGGCCGAAGAGCGGCCCGGGACGCCTGGCTCAAAGTTCCGCTACACCCGCGAGGTGGTGAGCGGCAACGATGTGGTGCTGGAGTTCGAAACCGAAATGGAAGGCAAATACATCAATGGCATCGACATGATGACCTTCGATGAAGACGGCAAGATCACCGAGTTCAAGGTCATGGTACGGCCGCTGCAAGCGGTGAATATGCTGCATATGAAGATGAAGGCCATGCTTGAATCCATGCAGGCGGCAGCCCAGTGAACGGGTTTTCCGGCTGCTGTGTGGTACGGCTCAATGGATGCTAAAGCCGTAGTCGAGAGGTTCTGGCAGATCCAGGACGAGGGTGATTACACCGCCCTTGTGGAGTTGTTTGCGGAGGATGCACTGCTGGAAGACCCCGTTTACGGCAACTTCGACGGCAGGGAAGCGATCCGCGGGTTTATGGAAAAAATGAATGTCGAGATGAAGGACCGCGATATCGACTTTGTCGCCAATCTCATTGCCGGTGAAGGCAATGTGGCCTGGTGTCAGTGGACTGCGCGAACCCCGGCGGGGGATATCGAAGGCTGTGGCCTGTACCGCACCCGGGACGGCCGGCTCATCTACTACAAGGACTACATGAATGCCCAGGCCTCTGCCTAACCAGGCAAGGTGGTGCCCCCGGCAGGGTAAGGCAAACGTTTGCGAAGCGCAGCTTCGCGTGTAGCCGAACGCCGCGCAGCTGTGCTGCGTGGCCGGCAGTCCACGGGCGCGCCAATCCCGAAGGGGATTGGTGCCCCCGGCAGGGTGAAGCAAGCGTTGATATTGCGTAGCAATATGCGCAGCTGAACGACCGCAAGCTGTGCTTGCGGGCCGGCAGTCCACGGGCGCGCCAACCCCGAAGGGGATTGGTGCCCCCGGCAGGGTGAAGCAAGCGTTGATATTGCGTAGCAATATGCGCAGCTGAACGACCGCAAGCTGTG
>JANQIO010000021.1 GCA_028282105.1 Halieaceae bacterium
ATTCGCGGGACTATCCCGGCCCTCGCTTTGTCCGGGCCAGCACAGCTGTCCCGGGCTCGGTCGCAAATTGCTGTGCAATTTGCCCCGCCTTCGGCACCAATCTTGGTAGAGAGACGCTCGATGTTCATCGGGCGCTTCTTGTTTCTAACGTACGCTCCATTCGCGGGACTATCCCGGCCCTCGCTTTGTCAGGGCCAGCACATTTGTCCCGGGCTCGGTCGCAAATTGCTGTGCAATTTGCCCCGCCTTCGGCACCATATTTTGAAGAGGCCCCTGGTACGGAGCCTATTGTTTCCGCGCAGGCGGCGGCCCGCGCGGCCAGGACTATGGAATCTACAAAATGGTCGATGCGACAACTGCTGACAGCAGGAACGGGAGGATCACGCTGTAGTCGACGGAGATGCCATCAGTGGCCTTCGCTCGGCCCACTTCAAGGGTATCAATGCTCGCCAGATGGATTGTCAGCGGTACTCGGCTGTCCGTTACCAGCGTGCCCCTGAGCAGCGGGCCGTCTATTTCTGTCAGCTTGAATTTTACAGACCGCCCGGTACTGTCACTAACGCGGAGCGTGTCACCCACCCGAATGTTCTTCGGTAGTATTGCTTGCCCATCGGCTGAACGCTGCAGTCCCACGGGCTTCATGCTACTGCAGCCGACCAGCGCGACCACCAGAATCGCAGCTAGGTTGCGCTTGTATCGGCCAGACATTTCTCTATACCCATAGGTTTAGGGCCCGGATTGTATAGGTGCTGTTCCGTAATCGGCAAGGAGCAGTTCTTTGCGCTTGAATCGCTGTTGACCGGGGGTGGGGTGGTCCCTATAATTAGCGCCCTTTCGAGCAGGTAGCCAGGCCTGTTTGAACGCGAAAGCCGAGGGGCTTTGGCAAGGAACGAGTTTTGATGCGGGGTGGAGCAGCCTGGTAGCTCGTCGGGCTCATAACCCGAAGGTCGTCGGTTCAAATCCGGCCCCCGCTACCAAACGAGTTTGGCAGCACTAGAGAGATCGGTCGCCCGACGGGCTCTGCTCTCTGCCTTCTTCCGGCACAGCCGGGCGAAGGTCGTCGGTTCAAATCCGGCCCCCGCTACCAAACACCAGCGAACGACGAGGTCCGATACCCGTGTTCGCTGCCAAAGACGCACCGACGTGGTTTGGATAACGGTGCGAATCAAAAAGCCCCTTATCAGGGGCTTTTTGTTATGTGAAAAAAATGTGCGGTTGCAAAAAGTTGCAAATGAGAGTCCCCGCAAATGCGGGAACCGGAAAACTGGCAGGAGGCTAGCCGAGAGTGGCCAGTCGGGAACAGAAGATCGAGGCGTTGCTGGAGCCCACCGTCGAGGCGCTGGGTTTTGAACTCTGGGGTCTCGAGTACTTGTCCCAGGGGCGGCACACCATTTTGCGCCTGTATATAGACGGCGAGAACGGGATCACCGTCGATGATTGTGCCGAGGTTAGCCGCCACGTGGCGGGCGTCCTCGATGTTGAGGACCCGATTACCGGCGAGTACACCCTGGAGGTGTCATCGCCCGGCGTGGACAGATTGCTGTTCCGCCTCGACCACTACCCGGCCTATATCGGCGAGTGGATTGAATTGCGCTTGCGCACGCCCTTCGAAGGTCGTCGCAAGTTCAAGGGAACCTTGAAAGGAATCGAGGGAGAGGATGTGGTTGTCCAGGTAGACGATCACGAGTTCCTGCTCCCACACAGCGCCATAGAAAAGGCGCAGGTGCGGCCGCGGCTGTAGCGCAGAGTCATTGCGCAGCGGCCCTGGTAAACGCCGGTAACACGGCATTAATTCAGCACACCCGGTGTGCGCAGGCGAGACGAGAATGAACAAGGAAATCTTGCTGGTAGCCGAGGCGGTATCCGCCGAGAAAGGCGTCTCCGAAGACATCATCTTCGAGGCGATCGAGTTGGCCCTGGCCACGGCAACCAAGAAACGCTACGACGAAGAGGCCGATATCGAGGTCACGATTGATCGTGAGTCCGGCGACTACGTCACCAAGCGCCGCTGGCTGGTGGTGCCGGATGAAGAGCTGGCGCTGCTGGGCACCCAGTTCACCACCGAGGAAGCCGCGGAGGTTGATACCAAGCTCCAGCCCGGCGATATCCACGAGGAAGTGGTGGAGAACGTCGATTTCGGCCGCATCGCTGCCCAGACCGCGAAGCAGGTCATCGTGCAGCGGGTGCGCGACGCAGAGCGCGCCCAGGTCGTCGAAGAGTACCAGGATCGCGTTGGCGAGCTGTTGGCGGGTTCAGTCAAGAAAGTGACTCGCGACAACGTCATTGTCGATCTGGGCAACAATGCCGAAGGCCTGCTGCCCCGCGATCAACTGGTCGGTCGTGAGACCTTCCGGGTGAACGATCGGGTGCGTGCCATCCTTACCCAGATCAGTGAAGAGAGCCGCGGCCCTCAGCTGATTCTCAGCCGCGCCTGCCCGGAGATGCTGATCGAACTGTTCAAGATTGAAGTGCCGGAGATCTCCGAGGAAGTGATCGAGATTCGCAGTGCGGCCCGCGATCCGGGTTCTCGCGCCAAGATTGCGGTCAAAACCAACGACGGCCGTATCGACCCGGTGGGTGCCTGCGTCGGCATGCGCGGTTCACGCGTGCAGGCGGTCTCCAACGAGCTCGACAACGAGCGCGTCGATATCGTGCTGTGGGATGACAACCCCGCGCAACTGGTGATCAACGCCATGGCGCCTGCGGAAGTGGAGTCCATCGTCGTTGACGAGGACACCCGAACCATGGACGTCGCGGTAAACGAAGACAATCTCGCCCAGGCCATCGGCCGCAGCGGCCAGAACGTGCGACTCGCCAGTGAATTGACGGGCTGGGCTATCAATGTGATGAGCACCGATGAGGCTGCCGACAAGCACGAGCAGGAAGCGGGCGCGGTGATCGGTCTGTTCTGTGAGCAGTTGGACGTAGACCAGGAAGTAGCGGAAATCCTTGTCGAGGAAGGCTTCACTACCCTGGAAGAGGTCGCCTACGTGCCGCTGGAAGAAATGTCCGGCATCGAAGGTTTCGACGAAGAAATTGCCGAAGAACTGCGGGCCCGTGCCAAGGATGCGCTGCTGACCCAGGCCATCGCCTCGGAAGAGCAGCTCGGCGAGCACGAGCCGGCGGAAGATCTGCTGAACATGGACGGCATGGACCGTCACCTGGCCTACATCCTGGCCAGCCGGGAAATCATCACCATGGAAGACCTGGCCGAGCAGGCCGTTGAAGACCTGCTGGATATTGAAGATATGACTGAAGAGCGCGCGGGTGAGCTGATCATGACCGCCCGTGCACCCTGGTTCGAAGCGGAAGAGGCCCAGGCCTCTGACAACGCCGCCGATGAGGCTGCCGAGGCCTGATTTCGGGTCCGCATCGACAGGGTAACAAGGAGAACATTGAATGGCGCAAGTCACAGTACAGCAACTCGCTGAAGTCGTCGGAGCATCGGTAGACCGTCTGCTTACGCAGATGGGCGAAGCCGGGCTGCCACACACCAAGGCCGAGGAAGCTGTTTCTGATGAAGACAAGCAAACCCTGCTTGCCTACCTCAAGCGCAGCCACGGCGAATCCACCAAGGCGCCCAAGAAAATCACGCTAAAGCGCAAGACCATCAGTACGCTGAAGAGCTCGGGCTCCCAGGGCAAAAAGACGGTTAACGTGGAAGTGCGCAAGAAGCGCACCTACGTCAAGCGTGACCAGGCAGCCGAGGAAGTGGAGGCCGAAACAGCGCCTCTTGCAGAGCCGGTAGCAGAGCCGGTGGAAGCGCCCGCACCCACGGCCGAAGCAGAGCCGGCGAAGTCTATCGAGATCGATCCGGAAGTGCTGCGTCAGCAGGCGGCGGAAAAGCGCCTCAAGCAGGAAGAGGAAGAAAAGGCTGCCCGCGAAGCGGCCTTGAAGGCAAAGCAGGAAGAGGAAGCGCAGCGTAAACTGGCCGAAGCCCAGGCCGCCAAGCCCGAAGCCGGCGATGCCAAGACGGCTGCCAAGCCCAAGCGACTGCACGAGGCGCCGAAGCCCGAAGCCGACCGCTATGCCAAGAAAAAGGGCGGACGCACCGACCGCCCGCAGGAACACGTGCGCGGCAAGCAGCGCGGCCATAACCTGTCGCTCAACCAGATCGATGCGGCAGAGCGCGGCACGGTTCGCCGCCGCGGCGGACGGAAGAAGACCGTGGCCCGCAGCCACGAAGAGCACGGCAAGCACGGCTTCGAGATGCCCACTGAGCAGAAAGTGCATGTGGTGGAGTTGGCTGACAGCATCGGCGTGGGTGATCTTGCCTCCCAGATGTCTATCAAGGCCGGCACCGTCATCAAGGAATTGATGAAGCTGGGCGTGATGGCCACTATCAACCAGGTGCTGGACCAGGACACCGCAATCCTTGTGATCGAGGAAATGGGTCACAGCTACAAGGTGGTCAGTGATACCGCCCTGGAGGACTCCCTGGAGGAGACCCTGGCGCAGCACGAGGGCACCGAAGAGTCGCGCGCTCCGGTGGTGACGGTGATGGGTCACGTCGACCACGGCAAGACTTCGCTGCTGGACTACATCCGCAAGGCCAAGGTGGCCGACGGTGAGGCGGGTGGTATTACCCAGCACATCGGCGCCTACCACGTCGAAACCGGGCACGGCATGATTTCCTTTCTGGACACCCCGGGCCACGCCGCGTTTACCGCCATGCGCGCCCGCGGCGCCAAGAGCACCGACATCGTGATTCTGGTAGTGGCTGCTGACGATGGTGTGATGCCACAAACGGAAGAGGCTATCCAGCATGCCCGCGCCGCAGAGGTGCCCATCATTGTTGCCGTTAACAAGTGCGACAAGGAAGGCGCCGACCCGGATCGGGTCAAGAACGAACTGGCGGCCAAGGAAGTCATTCCCGAGGACTGGGGTGGCGACACCCAGTTCGTCAACGTGTCTGCCCTCACTGGCGACGGTATCGACGAACTGCTGGACTCGGTCCTGCTGCAGTCTGAAATTCTCGAGCTGAAGGCGCCCAAGGATGTGCCCGCCCAGGGCCTGGTGATCGAGTCCCGTCTCGACAAGGGTCGTGGTTCGGTGGCTTCTCTGCTGGTGCAAAGCGGAACCCTGCGCCAGGGCGATATCGTGCTGGCCGGCCTGCAGTTCGGCCGCGTGCGCGCGATGCTGGATGAAGACGGCAAGCCCATCAAGGATGCCGGCCCCTCCATTCCGGTGGAGATTCTCGGCCTTGATGGCACGCCCGACGCCGGCGATCCCTTCGCCGTGGTTGAGAGTGAGAAGCAGGCCCGCGATATCGCCCTGTTCCGACAGGAAAAAATGCGCGATACCCGACTGCAACGCCAGCAGGCCGCCAAGCTCGACAATATGTTCGAAAGCATGACGGCAGGCGAGAAGAGCACGCTCAATATTGTCGTCAAAGCGGACGTGCGCGGTTCACTGGAGGCCCTGTCTTCCGCGCTGCTGGACCTCGGCAACGAGGAAGTGAACGTGAATATCGTTTCCTCCGGCGTCGGCGGCATCACCGAAACCGACATCAACCTGGCGATGACCGCCAGCGCGGTGATCTTCGGCTTCAATGTACGCGCCGACAACGCCGCCAAGAAGCTGGTGGAAGAGGAAGAGCTGGACCTGCGCTACTACAACGTGATCTATGACCTGATCGACGACGTGAAGCAGGCCCTGGCCGGAATGCTGGCCCCGGAGCTGCGGGAAGAGATTGTCGGCGTCGCCGAAGTCCGCGATGTGTTCAAGTCACCGAAGTTCGGCCTCATTGCCGGCTGCATGGTGACCGATGGCACCGTATTCCGCTCCAAGCCTATCCGCGTGCTGCGTGACAACGTGGTGATCTACGAAGGTGAGCTGGAGTCTCTGCGCCGCTTCAAGGATGACGCCAATGAGGTCAAGAAGGGCCTGGAGTGCGGTATCGGCGTTAAGAATTACACCGACGTGAAGGTCGGCGACCAGATCGAGGTGTACGAGGTCAGGGAAGTTGCACGCTCACTGTAAGCCTGCACACCTGCGGGTGGCTGGCTGATGGCAAGCTGATGGGCAGAGAGTACAGCCGCACCGATCGCGTGGCTGACCACCTGCGCCAGGAACTGGCCCAGTTGATCCAGTTGCAGATGCGCGACCCGCGGGTCGACATGGTCAGCATCACAGATGTGGAGGTGAGCAAGGACCTGGCCCACGCCAGAGTGTTTTATACGGCGCTCGGCAAGGACAGTGTCGAGGACGCCAGGGACGTGACCGCCACCCTGAATCGGGCGGCGGGCTTCCTGCGCAGCCAGTTGTCAAAAGACAGCACCCTGCGTACAGTGCCGGCGCTGCAGTTTCGCTTTGACGCCAGCGTCGGGCGCGGGCGCTACATGGAAGACCTGATCGAGCGCGCGGTGGAGCGTGACCGCGACAACGCGGACGGCGACCAGGTGAAGGACTGATGGCGCGGCGCCGCAAGGGCCGGCCGGTGGATGGCATCCTGGTGCTGGACAAGCCCCGGGGTATGAGTTCCAACCAGGCCCTGCAGATCGTCAAGCGCCTGTTTGGCGCTGCCAAGGCTGGCCACACGGGCAGCCTCGATCCGCTGGCGACCGGTGTGCTGCCGCTGTGTTTTGGCGAGGCTACCAAGTTTTCCCGCTTCCTGCTGGATGCGGACAAGGCCTACACCAGCACCTTCGTGCTGGGGCAGGTAACCGCCAGCGGTGATGCCGAAGGCGAGGTGATTGAAGAGTATGATGCAAGCGCTGTGACGGCCGAGCAGGTAGACGCGGCGCTGGCAGGCCTTCGCGGTGAGATTGAGCAGGTGCCGAGCATGTACTCGGCGCTGAAGCACAACGGCCAGCCGCTGTACAAACTGGCGCGCAAGGGCCAGGAGGTGGAGCGCAAGCCACGCCGGGTGACGGTCTACGAGCTGGAGCTCGAGGACTTTCGCGGCGGCTTGCACCCCGAGGTGGATGTGAGCATCCGCTGCAGCAAGGGGACTTACGTGCGCTCGATCGCCGAGGACCTCGGCAAGGCCCTGGGTTGTGGCGCCCATGTCAGCGCCCTGCGCAGGACCGAGGCGGGGCCTTTCGATGCCACCATGCAGGTGTCGCTGGCGACGCTGGAAGCGCTGCAGGAAAACGGCGCGCAGGCCGAGATGGATGCGCTGCTGGAGCCGCTGGACTCAGGCCTTGGGGAACTTCCCCTGGTGCGGGTCAGTGAGGCGGGTGGATTTTATATTCGCCAGGGACAGCCGGTGCTGGTGCCCAACTCACCCTGCGAGGGCATGGTGCGAATGGGGCTGGAGAGCGGCGAGTTTCTTGGCGTGGGAGAGATATTGGACGATGGGCGCGTGGCGCCGCGTCGACTGATAGCCGGAACCCGACAATAGGGTCGGGCCGGAGCGAACCTGTCTGTAAATATGCACGGGCAGGCTCTTTTTAGAACCGGGTGGCAGAACCACCCCAGGCATATTGTGAGGAAATTGACATGGCACTGAGTGCAGCTGAAAAAGCAGACATCGTAAAAGAGTACCAGCAGGGTGAGGGCGATACTGGCTCCCCCGAGGTGCAAGTTGCCCTTCTTACCGCAAACATCGAACAACTGCAGGGGCATTTTTCATCTCACAAGCACGACCACCATTCACGTCGCGGTCTGATCCGCATGGTGAATCAGCGTCGCAAGCTGCTCG
>JANQIO010000069.1 GCA_028282105.1 Halieaceae bacterium
GCGAGCGCATAAATGGCTCGGCGGTTTTCAACGCCAAGCCTTGATGAAAAACGAGTAGGCCGCTGCCTTCAGGCAGCCTTGACCCCCGCTCCGGCGGGGGTTTTTCTGCAACGCTTACGGGCCGGCGTCCAGAGAGGCGATTCTTGACTTGGCCAGACAAAATCGGGAAAATTCGCGCCTCTCGCGCTGGCGAGACGCTGAGAGCGCAAGGCTCTGCAGCGATTTCCTGATGTGGCTACGTAGCTCAGCTGGTTAGAGCACAGCATTCATAATGCTGGGGTCGGTGGTTCAAGTCCACCCGTAGCTACCACTTCTCTATGGGTGCATTCCGAAGACATAGGTTGCACTTTATACCGGAGACATGGGTACCACTTTTGGAGCGAACGGGTTCTCCGCTGGCTCCAGCCGATTCTCGTCTTCGTCAAAGTACCCTAGATCTTAGTCCATTCTATCAGCGAACCCAGTACCATTTCCCGGCAGGAGTGGAGAGGACGTTTCCACGACGCAGTTTGCAAGCAAATCACGTTATGTCGAAGGTGACGGCGTGCTACTTCGTCAACGCGGCGAATAAATCATAGGAAAAATCGGACCGGTCGCGGGCCGCATGGGCCGGCTCGGCGTCGGGGTTGTTGGGCACAATCAGCGGCGGTGACATCGAGGCCATGTCCACCTCCTGCCTGTATACGCCAACGATGTCCCCGATCGACGTTCTATGGCGTATACCCCAAACGCCGTCTATCTCTTCGAACGCGTCAAGATAGCGCCCGTCGCCCACCAGATCATAGATCCCGTCGTCCCGGGGAATTCTCAGCCGCAGGTGCCAGCAACTCTCCACCGCCGCCCTTTCGCCGTCTAACTCGATGAGAATGTTGCTGACCAGGTGACGTGTCGCCTCCATCGCGGCATGCACCGGCCACAGCCAGTCCACAAACCCCTCCGCAGTTCCCTTGAACAGGGGAGCATGGTCATCGGTACCGCCGGGGTGCCAGCAAGACAGCGTCAACTCTCGATCCATACGGTCCATGCCGCGGCAATAACGCCACAGCACTTCGCTGATGGCCTGCTTATCGAGCAATTCCTGAACCGCTCTTTCCACGATCATTCTCCTCGCTATGCCACAGCACGGCAGTGTTTCTGAAACTCACCTCAGCGACCCTACCCCCACCACAATAAAAAGTCAGGCTTGACTGTTTGTTTATTGAATGCTGGACTGTAGCGAAGCAATGTCGGGTTCCACGTACATGAATGCCCCCACTTTCGGCGACTTCAATGAAATTGTGAGACGGCGCTATGAATACGCGCTGGGCGTGGATACACGCGACTGGGAGTTGTATCGCTCGATATTCACCGATGAGATCACCATGGATTTTTCCGACTTCAGCGGCGTGCCGGAGGCCACCCAGCCCGCTGACGATTGGGTCGCCGCAATCAAACCAGTGTTCTCCGGCCTAGATGCCACCCAACACACCATGAGCAATCCAATCGTCGATGTGGATGGCGACACTGCGATCTGCACCATGTACATACAGGCCGTGCACTTCCTCAATAACGATCAGGGGGATCGCGTCTTCACACTGGGTGGTTACTACCGGGATAAGCTGGTGAAGCAGAAGGGACGCTGGCTCATTGCCGGTGTTCGCTTAACGGTGCTGTGGAATACCGGGAATCGCCACATCATGACACTCGCAGCGGAACGGGGCGCCTCATCGCACTGAGGCTCGCCTCGCCCCGGAATCAGTAAAATGGAGGATGCGCGATGCAACTGTACGGGAGCTATCTGTCGCCTTTCACATGCCGCGTGCTGATACAGATCGCAGCCAAGAATCTGGATATTGAGCTTGTCGACCCACCGGATGGATTGAATTCAGCAAGCTACCGGGCACTGAACCCAATAGGCAAGATACCGGCCCTGGATACCGGTGACACGGTCATTCCCGAGTCGGCCGTGATCTGCGATTACCTGGAAGCGGTGTTTCCTTCACATCCGATGGGCGGTCGCGACCCGGCCGAGCGCGCGACAATCCACCTCATCGCGAGAATCTTCGATGTATACGTGATGAATGCGATGTTACCCATATTCGGGCAGATGGACCCGGCGACGCGGGACCAGACCGTGGCCGACGCGGCCACGCAAGCCTGCCTGCGAGGGCTGGGCTTTGCCGAGGCCTGGCTGCCCGGGTCGGCATATGCCTACGGCAATCGACTGACGCTGGCCGATTGCATGGCGGCGCCCACTCTGCTGTTTGTGGAGACCTTCCTGCCGGCCTTCGGTGTAACAGCGCCCTTCGCTCAGTCTCCCTCAGTGGCGGCATACTGGGCGGACGTGCAGGGCAGCGAACCGGTAGCGGCTGTGCTGGACAAAATGAAAATCGCCATAGGCGCTGCCTAGTGCGCCTCACGGGTCCAGTGTTCATCAAGTTCCACTGGTATGCAAAGCCATAACGGCGTCTAGTCGAAGGATTCGGTCACGCCGCCTACACGGCAGCTTCATGGGCCACCTGAAACCGCCAGGACATTGACTCGTTACTGCATCGGACGACTCAGCTAGTCTCCATCACCCGGCGCCAGTTTCTCTGTGCGCTCAGTCCCTGTGCAGACTCGTGAAGCTAATGTGCAGCAGTGGGCAACGCCCCGTACACCCCGAACTCGAAGGGTGTCAGCATGGCCTCATAGCGGGCGGGGGGCGCAAGAGGATACTCATTGGACTCGTCTTTCAGGTACACATAAAGCGTATCCGAGCGCCAATCTGCTGACTCAGCCCTTTGCTCTTCATCGGCGCAGTTCTTATTGCGCTTGGCCGAACGGATCGTATTTGACACCAACCCCTGTTTCGCGGCGTAAACATAAAATTCCCGGCTCAGGTGCCAATACTCCGGGTCTCCGAAAGGCATGGGGACGCGGTCATACAAACAGGAATAGGACGGGTAGACCGCTATCTGCTTATATTGCTGCATCTCGGCTAACCAGAATGCACTGTCCAGTCTGGCCTGCTCAGGTTGCGATGCCTGTTCCGCTATGGCCTGCACTCCTGGTAAGCGGTATGACAGCTGAAGCCCCATTGCGGCGACGAAACAAACCAGCAACCATGCGGGTCGTTCGGCGGCCAGACTTACAGAGAGAAAAGCTACCAACGCCACAAATCCAATGTAGTAGACGGGCAGGATGAAGCGGTGGCTGGACCGGAACAGATTAAAGACGCCTAGAACAGGATCTGAAAGAGGAATCGAAACTATGGCTTCCCCTTCCCAGTAGAGCGTGTTGCTGATGGCGAAAACAACGAAGAACAACAATCCACAAACCAAGACCCAATGTCGCCTGAGACTGCTTGCCATCAACTCCCGTGCACGATGAGAGCCAAGCAGCAAAGCCGCAGCCACCAGAAGCAGGAAGCCCCCACCCCAGCCGAGTGAGTAGTCCCAGTGATCTGGAGAAGGGTTTCTCACAAACAGATAGTATGGATCGAGGGCAAAAGCCGGTATTGCGCCATAAAGCGGAGCTTCTTCAATCCAATCATAGGCTAAAAAGCCGGAGATCCAGATGATTAGACCCAGCAATGACCCCGTTGCCAGCGACCAAAGAGCGGCTGTTTTGATAAAGGCAGGTTGACGCAGAGACTTTTGTAGAAGGCCGAGTCCAACAATCGCTCCTGATATGGCAAACAGGTAGGGGTGAATCAGCAAGCTGGCTGCTAACAGGCTGCTACTGAGCACACTAGGGAATACAAATACTGCATCAGTGGTATCAGTGATTCGGAAATACAGTAAGAAAGCCGCCAAAATAAGCCAGTGGGCCGAGAGTGACTCGAACTGCAGATTGTAGAACCCGCCAAAACAAGCACCTATCAGTGCAAGAAAAGGGACAACAGGGCAAGGACGCCACAGCCTGGAAATCAATGCGCCAAGAAGCCCTGTGTTCAGGACGAAAGAAATCCCAAAGAAAGCGCCAAAGTAGTGATACTGATGAAAAAACTGCGGCCCGATGAGCTTAGCGGGCAGCGCCAGCAAGGGAATCCCGTCTGTGTACGTTACGCCCATCCCCTCAGGCGCACCCATTCGCTCACTGTGGAAGAGCGGAAAGTGCCAGCTATCTGCAAGGAAGAATCGCAGTCCGCTCAGGTGCATCCCTGCATCGTAGGGGGGCAGCTGCCAGAAATCGCCATTGCCCAACAGATAGCCTGGCTCCAGCACAGACAGGGCGAAGGCCAGACCGAACAGGAGTGATGTTCTAAAGATGATCGAAGCGGGCTGCTCTGCGAACCACCAGGATGGAGACACAACAAGACGTAGCAAAGCGCGCGTCACACCAACACCATGGGTTTTCCAACTCTGTGTACGAAGGAGCTCGCCATTCTATACAAAATCCAACATCCAAACCGGGCTTGAGCTATCCACCCCTCTCGCGCCGGAGATACGGACGGCCCGTCGAAGGCGCCACTCAACTTCAGAGTTCACCAGCGAAGGGGGCCCGGAATAAATCTCTGCATCGACAAGGAAGGGCTCGGCTGTCTGGCATCTCAAGCTAACCGGTCGACAAAACCCCGGTGTGGGCCACCATCCCAAATGAAGCCATAGAGCCAGCTCCGTCGAGATTAGGTAACCAACTTGTCGCAGGCACTGAGCTTGAGCTTCTGATAGAAGCTCCTTGCCTCAGGTCTGATAAGTGACAGCGGAATCAAAAGCGCCGCAAAGCAAGCCACTGGAACCGGGACCATGATGGCACTCTGCCCCGCTGTACGCAGAATCCGGCGGTACAACTCGCGCTGGGTAATAGCCTTCGGACCACCGCATTCAACAGTACCTAGTCGATTGCTTGACAGCAGTTGCAGCAGTTCTTGCGCGAATGATTCCAGCAAGAGAGGCTGGCAACGCTGCTTGCCACTTCCCACCAGCGGCACTACGCCGAACTTCCTCGCGAAGCTCACTACATGGCCTGCGGCGCCTACCGCATCATCGGATAGGATCAGTGTGGGGCGGACAATCAGGTGTTCCATGCCGGATTTCTGCAGCTCGTGCTCACCTCCAAGCTTGCTCCGCCCATAATCGGTCGTGATAGGGTGTACCGCATCCATGCTGCTGATATACACAAAGCGTCTGCAACCTGCCCCTTCAGCGGCTTTTACCAGATTTGCCGTCCCTTCCTGATTCACCCTGAAGTAGAGTTCAGGGCGTACAACGCCGGTGAGGGCAGCGGAGTGAATAACTGTGTCGCACCCTTTAACTGCTTGAACCAGAGAATTGATGTCGAGCAGGTCTCCACACACTTGCTCAATTCCCGGCTGATCTACTTGGCCGCTGTGAACCAGTGCTCGAACCTGGTGGCCGGCCTGCTGCAGGTCATGTAACAGGCGCCTTCCAAGGAATCCAGACGCACCCGTAACAAGAATCAATACAACACCCTGCCGATATGCCTGAGCAGTCGAACTGGAGACAGATAGAAACGCCGAAAGGCTCTTTTCTGCATTCGCTTCACCTGCTCGTGGCTGACATGATCAAGCTTCATCACGGTATGGAAATTGTCATAGTGATTCCAGTTATGATCGCTGATACGCAAGCGCATCTCGTTAAAGAACGCGGTTCCCGGAAGCGGTGTGCAGACGGTAAAGTTGGCAAAGCTGCTATCCAGTTTGCAAGCGTAGTCGATGGTCGCCTGCATTGACGCCATTGTGTCATTTGGAAAACCCAGGATGTAAAAAGCCACGATACGCACTCCCTTGGATTCGGCGTATCGAACAATTTTCTCCTGATGTGCTTGTTCAGGCGGGCGTCGTTGATGCTTGTCGAGATTCTCAATGTCAGCAGATTCTACGCCCATCTTGATGGCGCGAAGCCCTGCCTGATACATCAGGTCAATTATCTCTTCATCAAGACAGTCGCTGCGAGTCTCACAGGCCCACTCCACTGGCACATCCGCCGCAATCAGTTGCTTGCAAAGCGCCTCCACCCACCCGCGTTTGACTGAAAACACCGGGTCGCGGAAGAGCACAGATCGGATACCGTACGTGCTGACGCCCTGAAGAATCTCATCAACCACAGACTGGGGGGAACGCAGCCGCCAGCTTTTTTCTTCGATAATGTAGGGGCAGTAGTCACAACTATAAGGACAGCTGCGGCTGCCTAGTACCATCATGACAGGGTTCTTCTTGAGAATGGGGTACTGCCCGAAGTTGCGATTTGGGTAAATGCTCCAGTCGGGATACGGCAGCGAGTCGAGTTCAGACACCGCGGGCGCCTGCACTCGACCATGCTCTAGCAGCTCCAGTGAATCAAGCCCGATGAACATACCCTCTGGTTCACCCTGCACTATCGTGTCTGCTATGCCTTCATATTCCTGGGGCAACTTTGAGGCAGCAGGCCCAATGACACAGATCCTCGCGGAACTCTCACTCTTTAGCTTCTTGAGTAATGCAAGCTCCTCGTTGAAGCGAATCAGGCTGACGTGCATTATCAGCAGATCACAAGCTTGGGGCAGGGAGTCTACGTTGCACGCGTAGCGTACCTCGTGGCCCTGTTCCTTTAAAATTGCGGCGATATAGCCATAGGACAGTGATGGAAGGTAGTCGAGCCTGGCGCGAGTTTTGGCCAGCAACCGCATCAATATACCGGAGCCTGGGTCAAAAGTTGTGCCAAAACCACCGTTAAAATCCTTATGGTCGCCAGGCTTATGGACATCCAGCAGGATGACTTTCATCGAAGACACTCGTCGCACTTGATGGGGTTACTAAACGGGAACCAGATTGTAACGACTCGGGCAGCCAAGGTCACAAATAAGAAGGCTCACTGAGGCCATAAAACCTGTAGCTGCCGGCGCGTTATCACTTCATGAACTGGAACGCTCGCTAGAGCTCTCTCATGTAGCTGCATACCTGCCGCCCCAGCTAGGAAGGAGCCCTGCCTCGCAGGACGCCGCCGCACACGCCCACAACCCAGACAACGTACACCGAACCTACCAGGCGCTCGTAGACACCGAGCGTCATTACATCGATCAGCATTATCGCAGGGATCAGCAACAACCAGGCCACCAGGCAGGCAAGGTTGAACACGCACAGCCCGTGTGATCGCCGGGCAAGACCCGGCTGTAAGAAGCCCATCGCGAAGCCCACCAGGCTGGCGACTACCCACAGGGGATCATTGGCGTCGGGGCCGTGCAGCGCCTGCTGGTCGGCCGTCGCAAAGTAGTAGGCAACAAACAGCACGGTGGCGCCAGACGCCGCCAGCAGCGCCCGGCCGTAGGGCCAGCACCAGCCCTCGTCGCGGCCAGCCAGGGCCCACGCCAGCAACAGCTGTGCGGCGGCGAAAAACGCCAGGCTTACCGTATGCACGATACCCCATTCGCCCTGGCTGAGGCTGCTGATGGGATCGACCACGGAATGCTGGCTGCCGACAAGCAGGCTGCAATGCAGGGCGGGTGTAACAAGAGCAAAAATCAGGGCGGTGCGTAGCAGTGGGTGTGCTCCTGTGCTGCGTATGGGCGCGTCCTGCGCTGGAACCAGCGGTTCACGGACTTTACAACGTAGGCTGCATGAGGAACAGCAGCCCAGGGCTTGCCGTCAACAGCAAAAAAAAGCAGAGCACGCTTGACGATTTATACATAAGCACTTATATATAAGCCCTTACGTATAATCACTCATATACAAGTGACATCGGATAGGAGTCAGAGCATGGCCCAACGCGCTGCCGACGGGCTCGGAACCCAGCTGCGACGCCTGCTGGAGCTGCTTGATGGAGATCTGGAGACACTCTACCGCGAGCAGCATGCCTTCTACGTACCGCGCTACACACCGGTGATGAAGGCGCTGGCCGCCGGTGAACCCAAAACCATCAAGGACATCGCCAGCCGTTCCAGTATTTCGCACTCCGCCGCCAGCCAGACCATTGCCAAAATGGTCAGCCTGGGACTGGTGGAGCTGGGGGTCGAGGGAGACCGTCGCTACCGCACCGTGCACCTCTCCCCCCAGGGGCGCGAATTGTTGCCCTGGCTGGAGCGCCGCTGGCGGGCCACCGAGAGCGCTGCCGACGCGCTGGATCAGGAGCTGAGCTTTCCCCTCAGCCGGCTGCTGGCTGAGGCCATCTCCAGCCTGGAAACCACCCCCTTCAAAGACAGGATTGCCGCCCGGGACAGATGGCAGGGAGAAGACAATAAATGAAACCAGCATTCTTCCTGGCAGGCATTTTGGCCCTGAGCTGCCACACTGCAGCCCTCAGCGATACGGTGGACAGCGACAGCCGCCAGCAGGTGCTGAAGGCCGTCATCACCCATCTGAATCAGGACTACGTTGACCCGGAGTCAGGCGGGCGCGCTGCCAGCGCCCTGCGCCAGGATCTCGCAGACGGTCGATTTGCAGCCTTCACGCAGGGCGAAGCATTCGCGGAGGCGCTCAGCGCCAGATTGCAAGCACTGACCGGTGATGGCCACCTGAACGTGGAGTACTCCGCAAAGCCGATCGAGGAAGCGTCGGCGCGCCAGGAGGCGTACAGCGCCGAGCAAATGCAGCGCTGGTATGGGGCGCACATCAACTATGGGGTCTATCGGATAGAACGACGCACGGGAAACCTTGGTTACCTCGACCTGCGCGTTTTTCCTCCACTGAACATGGGTGGCGATACCGTTGCCGCGGCCATGACTGTGCTGGCAGACCTGGACGGACTGGTGATCGACCTGCGAGAGAATGGCGGCGGGATTGGTGATACCGCGGACCTGGTGGCCAGCTACCTTTTTGACGGCGGCAGGCAACCCCTGTCCGGCACATACGACAGGCCGACGGATACCCTGACCCAACGCTTCACGCAGCCCTATGTTCCGGGCAAACGGCTGGGCAGCAACAAACCTGTCTACGTGCTGATCTCGCACAAAACCTTCTCGGCAGCGGAAGCGCTTGCCTACAACCTGCAGGCTCTGGGTCGCGCAACCGTCATCGGCGAAGTCTCCGGTGGCGGTGCCCACCCGTTTGACTACCTGCCCGTGCACCCGCACTTTGTGCTGTGGTCAGTGACCGCCCGCAGCGTAAACCCCATTACCGGCGGCAACTGGCAGTCGGTCGGTGTACAGCCCGATATCGAAATCGCCGCCGCGGATGCCCTGCGTGCTGCCGAGGAGGCATTCAGGAAGACCGCCGGCCAGGACGACTAGTGCCGGGCTCCGCCGCGGGCGATGAATCCCGGGGCAGGCCTGCGCACGTCAAAGCCTCACAGCGGGAATCGAGTGTTCAGCCAGAAGAAACCGACACTGCAGGTTGCAAGGCAGGCAAACGTGGACAGCATGATGAGATTCGCCGCCAGCCTGTCATTGCCACCCATGGCGCGCACCATCGCATAGGAGGCGGTGGCCGTCGGACTGACGAACAAAAGGAACAGCACGCCGAGTTCCATGCCTCGATAGCCCAGCAGTAGAGCGACTCCAGTACAGGCGACGGGGATCACCGCCGCTTTCATCAGCACCACCAGCACCGTGTCGCGACCGGAGGAGCGCAGGCTTCTCAAGCTCATGCTGGCACCGGTACCCAACAGAGCCAGTGGCAGAGCCATACTGCCGACATAGTCGCCGGCGGCCAGCAGCACTTCCGGCACTCGCATTCCCGCCAGCGACAGCAAGGCCGCGAGCGCTATCGCAATGATCAGTGGGTTGCGCAGCGTATCCAAAAGCACCCGCTGCCAGGCGAGCTGGCGGCTGGCGTAGACGCTGAGAATAAACACCGAGAGCACGTTGTACAGCACCGTCATGCCGGCCATCAGCAGCGAGGCCAGCGCCAGGCCCGCAGCCCCGTAGGCCGCTTCGCACAATGCCAGGCCGATAACACCGAGGTTGCCGCGGAAGGCGCCCTGCATGTAGACGCCCCGATCGATCCGCGGCTGCAAGCCCCTGGCGAGCAACCAGGCCAGGGCGAAGGCGAGCAGGGTCGCCAGCAGACTGAAGGTGAACAGCCCGGGACTGAGGGTACGGTCGATTTCTGTGCGTGAGATGGTAGAGAACAGCAACACCGGCAGGCAGATAGAGAATACCAGCCTGGCGGCAACATCACTGAAGCGCTCGTCGATAAAGCCAGTGCGCCGCAACACCAGCCCCAGCAGGACGATCAAAAAAATAGGCCCCGTCACCGACAGGGTGGTGGAAAGAACATCCAGGTACAAAGAGATGGCTCCAGGCGCCGCGCAATGCGCGGGCATTGTCGCATAACTCGCCTGGCATCGGGCTAGCGCACCGCGTCAATCGCCTCTGCAATAATCGGGATCAACTGGTCACGGGTGCTGCCACTGGCCACGTTGCCCTCTTCACCTGAGTAATCCTCGAAGAAGGCCACTCCGGCATATTGTCGTTCGGTGTCAATCCAGGAGAGCGAACCATAGAAGCCGCCGTCGGTGAACAGCGTCACCGGGCCGTCGCCGACGCGCGGCTCCAGCCACCAACCCATGCCATAGCCACTGCCATCGCTGTCCTGGGTGCGGGGACGACGCATGGAAACCACGCTGTCGGCGCTCATGACGCGATTGTCTCCACACAGGCCATCATTGAGATGCATGGACAGCAGCTTCGCATAGTCATCCAGGTTGCTCATCATGCCGCCTTCCTGATTGGGGTTATCGCGTCCCACCAGGGTCTCCGGCATGCCGTCCCAGCCCTCGGCAATCGACAGATTGTTGCCGTAAGTGGCGATCTCCAGACCACAGGGTTCGGCGATGTAGGCGTCCCATAGCTGGTTCCAGGTGCCGCCTCCGACAATCTCGGCGACCGCACCCGCCAATTGCCACTGGCTACCGCCGTAGTCGAAGGCCGTGTCAGCCGGTGTGCTCTCCAGGCCGGGCAGTGGCGTGGTGAAGATTGTCTCGCCACAGGCCTGCAAGGTGCCAAACGGTAGGTATTGGCACAGGTGGGGCGCGTACAGCGCCTGGTTCAAAAACAGGTTCACCAGGCCGGGAATACCCGACCGGTTGGCTACCAGGTGCTCGGTGGTGATGGCCGGATCCCACACACCCTGCCAGGGGAGGTAACTGGCGATGGGAGTCGTAATGTCGAAGTTGATGTTGTCGTCATCGTCGTGCAGGGCCATCAACAGCATCACGGTTGGCACCTTGCTGGTGGAGGCCAGCAACACCAGGCTGTCTTCAGTCTGGTCGCCGAAGGCTGCTTTATGGATGACCCCGAGTTCCTTGTCGACGACGATGTATGAGCCACCGGGGAAGGCTTCCTCGCTGGCGACAAAGTCAGCCATCCAGGCATCGGCCGCAGTGAAATCCGGCAGCACGGGTTCCGGGGTAAAGGTATTGTCTGAATCGCTGCAGGCTGCAAGCAGTGGGAGGCACAGCCAACCATATGCGAGTTTTTTCATAACTGATCCATTGTTGTTATTCTGAATAGCGTTACTTCGCCGCCGGCTCAGTATAGGTTTCAAGCTGCCAGGAGTACACCGACCAGAAATCCAGGCGAGATAGGCA
>JANQIO010000092.1 GCA_028282105.1 Halieaceae bacterium
TGGTGCCCCCGGCAGGACTCAAACCTGCGACCCTCCGCTTAGGAGGCGGATGCTCTATTCAACTGAGCTACGGGGGCGTTGGTGCGCGGCGAGTATAGCAAGTGGCCCCTGATCGAGACAGCGTGGGAGCTACTCCGCTACCGGCGCGAGGCGCCAGAATGAGAAGCCCATGCGATCAACGCGCGGATCCAGCAATGGCGTCACCACCGCTATATCGCCATTGGCGAGTCGCGCCACCGTGGCGTACTCACCGGCGGTGTCACGCTGCCAGGCGCCATCTGTTTCTGCCCAGGACTCAAATGCGAGCGCTTCAGAGAGCAATACCTGGGGTTTAGCTGCGCCCATCCCGAGCTGCCCCACACGCAGGCCCATGGCCTCATCGGCGGTGAACCAGGTGGCGAGCAGCTCGCCGCTGGCATTGGCGACCAGGTAGGGGAAGAAGGCGAGAGTGGATTCGGTAGCAATCTCCCAGGACTTCCAACTGCCGCCGCGGTCATCGGACTTGCCGAGGTGCATGCTGGCGCCTTCACTCCACAGGTAATACAGCGCGCCGCTGTTGTCCCAGGCGATAGGCTCCACCCAGCGCGGCACACCGCCGCTGCCAAACGGCCGCCATTCCCGGTTTCCGGGAGGCGCGTGTTTTGCCCAGGTGCTGCCCCCATCTGTGCTCACGGCGATGAACTCGGCTTCCACGTCGAACAGATTGCCGGACGCGAAGATAGGGGTAACGCGCACGGCCAGTTCACCCCCGGGGCCCAGCGCCAGGTGGCTGGAGCCGCCCGCCGGGTGCACCTGGGGCATGGTCTGCCAGCTCGCGCCGGAGTCCTTGCTGAGCACATGATGGACTCCCTGATCATCATTCCAGATGACATGCGCGGTGCCGTCGGGGGCGACCGCTACCCAGGGCCGGTCCACCATTTCCCGGTCGGTCAGCAGGGTCCAGGTCCAGGTGTCGCCGCCGTCGCGGCTGATACCGATGGAGATATGGGTGCCTTTGCGGGTAGTGCGGTTGAAACCCATGGTGGCGAAGTAGATGGTGCCATCTGGCGCCAGCGCCAGGTCCACATCCGAGTTGCCGATCGCGCCATCGGCCGGTGAGCCGACATCCACCCGCGACCAGGTCTCGCCGCGATCTTCGCTGCGCCACAGGCTCGGCGCTCGTGCCGGCTCATGCGGGTAGCGCGGAAAACCGGATACCAGCAAATCGCCGCTGCCGAGTTCCAGCAGCATGGGCTCCCGATTCTGGAAGTCCTCAAAGTGCACCACCCGCTTTAGTGCGAGTGCGGTCTCGGCGGCAGTCGTCGTGGAAGTTATCAGCGCTGCCAGCAGTGCTAACACAACCCACCCTTGGGCTCGCAGCATCTCGCTTTCCCCAGGTTGCTGTTCTCTGCCAGCAGTATAGCCGGGGCGGCAGCGATGTCGCCTAGATCTGTGGGCCCGATGCCACCAGCGCCGCGCCTCCTGCGATGTCGGTGTACTGGTCGAAGTTGGCGATGAAGCGCTCCGCCAGGTCCCGTGCTTTTTCCTCCCAGACTGCAGCGTCCTGGTAGGTGTCTCGAGGGTCGAGAATGCCGCCGTCCACGCCGGGCAGCTCGGTGGGTACTGTCAGGTTGAAGATGGGAATCTGCTTGGTGGGCGCATCCTCGATGGAGCCGTTGAGAATCACGTCGATGATGCCCCGGGTATCCTTGATGGAGATGCGCTTACCGCTGCCGTTCCAGCCGGTGTTTACCAGGTAGGCCTCGGCACCCACGGATTCCATCTTTGCCACCAGCTCCTCGGCGTATTTCACCGGGTGCAGGGTCAGGAAGGCCTTGCCGAAGCAGGCGGAGAAAGTCGGGACAGGCTCAGTGATGCCGCGCTCGGTGCCCGCCAGTTTGGCGGTAAAACCCGACAGGAAGTGGTACTTGGTCTGGTGGTGGCTGAGCTTGGATACCGGCGGTAGCACGCCGAAGGCGTCGGCGGTGAGGAAAATCACTTTCTTCGCGTGTCCTCCGCGCGACACCGGTTTGACGATATTGTCGATATGGTGGATGGGGTAGGAGACGCGTCCGTTTTCGGTTATGGAATGGTCGAAGTAATCCACCTTGCCGCTGTCATCCACCACCACGTTCTCCAGCAGGGCGTCGCGTTTGATGGCGCGGTAGATGTCGGGCTCGCTCTCGGGGTCGAGGTCGATGGTCTTGGCGTAGCAGCCACCCTCGAAATTGAAGATGCCCTCGTCGTCCCAGCCATGTTCGTCGTCGCCGATCAGTCGCCGCTTGGGGTCGGCCGACAAGGTGGTTTTACCGGTGCCCGACAGCCCGAAGAAAATGGCGACGTCGTCGTCCTCGCCCATATTGGCGCTGCAGTGCATGGACGGCATGTGATCCAGCGGCAGGTAGTAATTCATCATGGCGAACATGCCTTTTTTCATTTCGCCGCCGTACCAGGTGCCACCGATGACCTGCATCTTCTCGGTCATATTGAATACGGTGAACACCTCGGAATTCATGCCGTGCGCTTCCCAGTTGGGGTTTGAGGTCTTGGAACCGTTGAGCACCACAAAATCCGGCTCGCCGTAATCTGCGAGCTCCTCGGCCGTGGGCCGGATGAACATATTGGTGACGAAGTGAGCCTGCCATGCCACCTCGACCACGAAGCGCACCTTCATGCGTACCTTGGGGTTGGCGCCGCAGAAGGTATCCACCACGAACAGGCGCTTGCCTGACAGTTCGTCGGTCACCAGGGTCTTGAGCTGGTCCCAGACTTCCGGCGTGATCGGCTTGTTGTCATTGGGTGAGTTGGTCGAGGTCCACCAGAGATTTTCCTTGCTGACCTCGTCGTAGACGATGAACTTGTCCTTCGGGGAACGCCCGGTGAAGATGCCGGTGCGCACCGCTACCGCGCCCGAATCGGTGACAACGCCTTGCTCATAGCCTTCAAGGTCGTCGCGGGTCTCCTCCTCGAAAAGCTGTTGGTAGGAAGGGTTGTGGACAATATCTTGTACATCGGTGATGCCATAGCGTGACAGATCGACCGTGGACGACATAAACCATCTCCTTGCGCCAGCGCGCTGAGAATCAACAGGGTTTGAGTGTGGTTACAACAGAGTAGTCGCGGTCTATGACACAACAGTGTTGGGCGCAGGACATTGGCCTGCATCAAGAGATGGCCGGTTTCGGGGAAAGACTATAAAGCCAGGCTTTACGGCTACCGGCTTCAGCCCGACTCCAGCATCGAGCGCCAGATCTGAATTTCCCTGGCCACAAAGCGCCACTCGCCGTCGCGTTTCTCCAGTCGGTCGCGATAGAGGCCGCGCAGGCTGATACGCCGGCCCTTGTTGCGGCTGTGGCCGTCGGCGTCATAGTAGGCTTCAGCGGTGGCGTGGTTGCCACTGATGTCGATGCAGGGCGTATGCAGCAGGTGACGCAATCCCTCCACCGGATCGCGCATTTTGCGAATCCAGGCGGCGAAGCCGGCGGTTACCGCCTCGATGCCTTCATTGCGGTTTTCACCGAATTGCACCACGGCGTCGTCCCAGAACAGGGCGGCCATCTCTTCTGCCGTCCCGCGGTCCGTGGCGAAGCAGTACTTCGCCAGCAGGCTCTGAATTTGTTCGTGGTCGCTGGCGCTCACGGTCGCCTTCAGTCCTGCTTCATGAAATCGTTGAAAGCGGTTTCGAAATCCGGGTGCCAGCGAGACAGGGCAGGGCGGTTCTCGATGAGGTCTCCCATCGCCCAGGCCATGCGCTTGTTGTCGGTCTCGCGGTCGACGTCGTTGTCGGGACACAGCACGTAGAAATCGCCGCGGCCGAGGCTGTCTACCAGGAATTCCACCACCTGTGCCGGCGTCCAGGCGCCGGGCGGTTGTTCCGCCATGAAGCTGCGAATCATGCCGGTGTAGGTAAAGCCAGGCACCAACAGGTGGGCGGTCACCTGGCAGCCCTCGGTATTGCGAAGCTGATGGGCCAGCGCTTCGGTGACGGCTTTCACGCCCGCCTTGCTGACGTTGTAGGCCGGGTTGCCCGGCGGCGAGGTGATGCCCTGCTTGGAGCCAGTGTTGATAATGGCTCCGGACGTACCCTGGCCGATCATGGTGGGGGCAAAGGCGTGCACGCCGTTGATTACGCCCCACAGGTTGACGCCGAGTGTGGTCTGCCAGGCATCGTAGTGCTCCCAGCAGCTATTGGGTCGTCCAGTGCCGGCATTGTTCATCAGCAGGTCGATTTGGCCGTAGGCGGCCAGCACGTCATCGCGGATGGCTTCCAGGTCGGCGAGCTGTGCGACGTCGGCGCGGATGGCCAACACGTCGCCCAGTGCATCTTTGGCTTCGCTAAGCTTGGCCTTGTCGATGTCGGCGATGCACACGCGCATACCCAGTGTCAGGAAATGCTGCGCAGCGGCCAGTCCGATGCCGTCTGCGCCGCCGGTGATAACGGCCGTATTGCCCTCGGCCAGGGCGGGATGTGATGTCATGATTGCTCCTCCTGCTGGCTCAGCTTAGCAGAGAGCCCGGCCGGCGGAGCAGGGGCTTATTCGTGCCAGTAAACCGTGGCCTTGCCGTCCTCCAACTGCGAGTTCACGGTGGGCCAGTTCGACTCTGAGCGCTCAAGCAGCGCGCCGCGATCGGCGTTCCATTGGGCGGAGATGCTGGCGTCCCAGTTCAGGTAGAGCCTGCCATCGTGAATGGTCCAGCCGTTCACCGGATCGGTTTCTGCGGCGTAGCCCTCGGCCATGCCGTAGGCACACCAACCCCCGTAGGCGGGCAGATAGCGTTCGGGATCCTGCAGGAACAGGTCGCGATGCTCAGCGCTGGCGAACCACCAGGTGGCCTCCCGATGGCGGGCATTGAATTCCGGTTTACCGGGAGTGGCTGCCGCGTCCGTGAAGTAGGCGACCGGATCGTAGCCGCCGATGGCGATGCCCGCGGCGTTGGTGAGCGTGGTGCCGGCCTCGCGCGTTTCCTGGGCACAGGCGGTGAGCAACGCCATCAACATCAATGGCATCGCCAGGGTTTTGAAGAAAGTCACAAGGGCTCCTGCAATCAGTCCGTGGGTACAGCGAGCTTGAGACCGCGGACGTGGGAGGAAATTCCCCGTTCAGCTTAGGCTGGTCGCGCGCAGGTTTTCCGACTTTGCCACCACCACCGCGTGCATGTCGCGCTTGTACTGGGCGATGCGCTCGCGGATGGCGTCGTCACCGGCGCCAAGAATTTGGGCGGCAAGGATGGCGGCGTTGGTGGCATTGTCGATCGCCACCGTGGCCACCGGCACGCCGGCGGGCATCTGTACAATTGAGTACAGCGCATCCTCACCGCGCATCTTGGTGGCGCTCACGGGTACGCCGATGACCGGCAATGGCGTGGACGCGGCAATCATGCCCGGCAGGTGCGCGGCGCCGCCGGCGCCGGCAATGATCACCCGCAGGCCGCGTTGCTCGGCCTCGCGAGCGTAGGCCTCGGTGCGGTCGGGGGTGCGATGGGCGCTGACAATGTCCAGCTCCCAGGGTATTTCCAGTTTATCCAGCGTGGTGGGGGCCGCACTCATCACTGCCAGGTCCGAGTCGCTGCCCATAATCACGCCTACCAGTGGCTTCATGCCGCCTGTGTCTCCGAATCAGCAAGGTTTTCCAGGGCTTCCTGCGCCAGTCGGCTGGCCTCCTGTGGATCTGCCGCCAACGCCGTGATGTGCCCCATTTTTCTGCCCGGGCGTCCCGGGGCTTTGCCATACCAGTGTAGAGTAATGTTGTCGGCCTCGCCGGTCTGCGCCTCCGGTGCAGGCGGGCAGGCCTTGCGGAAGGCTTCCCGGTAGAGGATGTTGCTCATGGCCGCTGGCTGTGTGTCGCTGACGTCGCCCAGGGCCAGGCCGCAGACGGCGCGTACGTGTTGCTCAAACTGACAGACCGGCGAGGCCTCCATGGTGAGGTGGCCGGAGTTGTGCACCCGGGGGGAGATCTCATTGACCTGCAGTGCGCCATCGCCGTCGATAAACATCTCGATGGCGAACACACCTACGCCTCCGAGCCGGTCGATGATGCGCACACCCAGAGCCACCGCCTCTTCCGCCAGGCTCTGGGGAATCGATGCCGGGGTGTACACGGTGGTGACCGAGTTGAGCTTGGGGTCGAAATCCATGCCCAGCGGCGGCCAGGCTGCACTGTTACCCTCGATGTCGCGGGCCAGCAGCACGGCGATTTCCCGGGTGCCCGCCAGGAAGGGCTCGATCAGCGACGGCGTGTCCCAGAGGGCGTCGAGGTTGTCGATAATCTGCACGCCGCGCCCGTCATAGCCACCGCAGCGGGCCTTCTGCACCAACGGCAGGCCAAACTCCTCGGCCACCGCCTCGCGTTCCGCGCTGGAGAGTTTTCCCTGCAGCAGCTTGAAGGGCAGGGTGGGGAACTTGCACTCGCTGAGCCAGGTTTTCTGCTGGCCCTTGTCCTTGAGCAGGAACAGGGTTTCCGCCTCCGGGCGAATCTCCACCCGGCGGTTGCAGGCCGCCTGTCGCAGTTGCATCAGGGCTTCGTTGGGGATGTCTTCCTTGTCAAAGGTCACCACGTCGCTGGCGTCGATGAAGCGCTCCAGTACCTCCGCGTCTCCGGGCTCACCGACAATAAGTTGGGTGGCAAAGCTGGCCGCGGGAGCGTCTGCCTCCTCGGTGAGCACACAGGTTTCAATTCCGAGCCGGGCGGCCGCCTGGGAGAGGTACATACCCAGCTGCCCGCCGCCGACGATGCCGAGGCGCAGGTTCATTGCAGGTTTCCTTTCGAGAGGCCGGAGTGTAGTGCTTGTGGAGAGGGACGTGAAGCTTTTGTCCGCTGTGTGCCGAGGCAACGGGTCGTATTCAACGCGGTCACCATTGTTGACTAAAGCGGCAGTCTAAAGAAATAGACACTTCGCACAATTCGAATATACTTTCCCAAAGACTCGGGGTATACGAATTAAGGATAGATATGGGCAAGTCCGAACAGGCCTCCCATCGCTTGCTGCGACACCTGAATTACAACCACCTGCTGTACTTCTGGACGGTGGCCCAGGAGGGCAGCGTCGCGGCGGCAGCAGCGGTGCTGAATCTCACGCCGCAGACCATCAGCGGCCAGATCAAACAGTTGGAGCGTGCCATCGACGCGCGCCTGTTCGAGCGCTCCGGCCGCGGCCTGGTGCTCACCGAAGCCGGCCGCGCCGTGATGCCCTACGCCGATGAGATTTTCTCGCTGGGTACGGAGCTGGCGCGGCGGGTGCAGGGAGACGACCGCGGCCTGCCCTCAACGCTTAACATCGGTGTGGTGAATTCGCTGCCCAAGCTGATTGCCTACCGCACCCTCGAGCCGGTGCTGCTGGATGACGAGGCGCCGCGCCTGATGTGCTATGAAGGCGACCTCGACAAACTGCTGGCAGACCTGTCTGTACACCGCCTGGACATGGTGTTGTCGGATCGACCTATTCCCACCGGCCTCAATGTCCGAGCCTACAGCCACAAGCTCGGCGAGAGTGAGATTGCCCTGTTTGCTCTCGATGAACTGGCTCAGCGTTACCGGGAAGGCTTCCCCGGCTCGATCCACGGCGCCAATATGCTAATGCCGGTTAGCAGCACGGCGATCCGGCGCGGCCTCGATGACTGGCTGGCCGATACCGGCGTGGTGCCCAAGGTGGTGGCGGAGTTTGACGACAGCGCACTGATGAAAGCCTTTGGCGAATCCGGCACTGCCATCTTTCCGGCGCCAGTGGCCATCCAGCAGGAGGTGGCGCACATGTACGGTGCGACCCCGGTGGGGCGGGTCACCGGCCTGCGGGAAATGTTTTACCTGATCTCGCCGGAGCGCAGGCTCAGCCAGCCCTTTGCCCTGAAGATTACCGACGCCGCCCGGGCCCGGTTTGCCGGCGGCTAGGGCACATCCGGTTGGCGCCGGCGTCGTATCTATAGACAGGACGCTACCAATACAAGGTGAGGCAAGGGATCGACATGGCGCACCGCCAACAAAAGCTGATCGACGAACTGCTGGGCGAAGCCGAAGCCGAGAACGACCACTCGCTACAGAAGCAGGCGCTGGACCGCGCTACCGGCGACAAGATCCCCACCACCCTGACCCCCTGGGAGTGGCAGGAATACTACGCCGCTCACGGAGTCCCTGAGTCCCACAAGCCCTCGGCCCGGCCTGCGCCGGC
Organism: Halieaceae bacterium; assembly: GCA_028282105.1. Lineage (GTDB taxonomy): Bacteria > Pseudomonadota > Gammaproteobacteria > Pseudomonadales > Halieaceae > JANQIO01. The sequence continues at coordinate 8,143 of JANQIO010000092.1, forward strand.
AAAACCCTGGTGGCGTCGGTTGCTGAGCCTGGACTAGTCCCCAACAGCGACTTGACGCGCGCGCCTCGAGGGCATTCAATGCCGGCTGTCTTTATACCTGCCCCGCATGAGAGTTCCCGCCGCTATGACTATGGAAAACCGTATCGCCCTGGATGTTGAGAACGGCATTGCCCACGCCCGCCTGATTCGCGCCGACAAGATGAACGCCCTGGACAGCCAGATGTTTGATGCCTTCGAGGCAGTGGGCAAGCAAATTGAAGCCGACCCGAGCGTGCGCGTGGTGGTGCTGAGCGCCGAGGGCAAGGCCTTCTGTGCCGGTCTGGATACCAGCAACTTCATGGCCATGGCCGGCGGCGACTCCGGAGGCGTGGTCCACGAACCACTGGAAAACCGCACCCACGGTATCGCCAATCGGCCCCAGCACGCGGCCTGGGTATGGCGCGACCTGCCGGTGCCGGTGATTGCCGCCGTGCACGGTGTGGCCTTCGGTGGTGGCCTGCAGGTGGCGCTGGGCGCAGACCTGCGCTATGCCGCGCCCGGCACACGTTTCTCGGTGATGGAAATCAAGTGGGGCCTGGTGCCCGATATGTCGGGCATGCCGCTGCTGCGGGAACTGGTGCGCGGTGACCAGCTGCGCGAGCTGGTTTACACCGGGCGTATCTTCGAGGCAGATGAAGCCCAGTCCCTGGGCATTGTTACCCGCGTAAGTGACGACCCGCTGGCCCTGGCCGTGGAAACCGCCCGCGACATCGCCGGGCGCAACCCGGATGCGATCCGCGCCGACAAGCGGCTCCTGAACAGCCTGGCGGACAGCAGCACGGAAGAACTGCTGGTGGCGGAATCCCGCGAGCAGGACGGCGTGATTGGCAAGCCCAACCAGGTCGAGGCGGTGATGTCCGAATTCGAAAAGCGGCCCGCCAGGTACGCCTGACTGAGAGGCAGGGCTGATGCTGCTGCACCACTACCCGATGTCGCCGTACTCGGAGAAGATACGGCTGATGTTCGGCTACACCGGCACTGCCTGGCAGGGCGTGCTGTCTCCCGAGATGCCGCCGCGGCCCAATCTCGACCCGGTGCTGGCTGGTTATCGGCGCATCCCGGTGGCGCAGGATGGCGCCGACTATTTCTGTGACTCTCGCCTGATCAGTGCCGAGCTCGCAGCGCGCAGTGGGCATGCGGAGCTCGACCCGGACAATTGCAATGAGTCTGCCCTGGGCCTGCAAGACGGGCTGGAGAGCGAGGTATTCTGGGCCTGTGTTACCTCCATCCCCGGCGGACAGATTATCAAGCAACTGGTGCGCAATATCTCCATCCTGGGCGCCTACCGCTTTATCAGGGATCGTGCCAGCGTGGCGCGCAAGGCCAGCTTGAAGCCCATGGGACCGAAACAAGCCCGGCTCGTCTTCCGCCGCCACCTGGAAGGCCTGGAGGCGTACCTGTCAGCCGGGGGTGACTTTCTCGGCGGCGCAAGTCCCAACTATCTCGACTTCGCCGCCTACCACACCCTGTGGTTCCAGACCGTGGTGGGTGAACGGCCTGAACCCGAAGGCGTGCCGGCGGTGCTGGCCTGGTATGCCCGTATGGGCGCCATCGGCCACGGCGAGTACACGGAAACTTCCGGCCGGCAGGCCCTGGCTGTGGTCAGTGACAGCGAACCGCGACCGGTGTCGGCGCAGCGGGCGGCCCACGCGCGGGTCGGCGAGCAGGTGGCCATCGGCCCTGACGACTATGCCCTGGAGGCGACCCGGGGCGAACTGGTGGGTGCCGATGAGCAGCGCTGGATTGTTGCCCGCGACACCGAGTGCGGGCGCGTTCACGTGCACTTCCCGGTGGAGGGTTTCACCCTGCAGGCGGCCTGACGGGGATTAGCGGTAGTGCTGGCCCGCGGTAGTGAGGAAGTAGGCTTCCGCCGGGGTACTGCCGCGGCCGAGTGTACGATTTCTGGCGGGGAAGCGCCGGTATTGGCGGATGACCTCGTGACGTTCCTGCAAACACCGGGTGAGCTCACTATCCCCCAGCGAGGCTGACAGGGACACGGCCAGCGCCTGGTCGGCGAGCTGTTCCGATTGTGACAGGCAGACGACGATGGCAGCCTGCTCATTGACAGGCCTCGCAGTGAAGTCGGAAGCGCCAGCCCATTCCCGGGCCCGGGCCGTCGCTTCCGCTACTGAATCCCAGCGCTCGTCACCGGGCGCACACTGCCAGCCGCGAAGGCGTTCGCGCCAGTCTTGCCCTGGCCGCGCCACCTGTTCACACCAGAACGCCAGCAGCGACGTGCTAGTCATGCCTTGCCCGCCTGCTGTTCGAGCTGTCGGGCAACGGCTTCTACCCGCTCGCAGGCCTGCTCGAGGCGGTCGGGCAGGGCCGGTGAAAGTGCCTGCATGCTCTGCCACAGCGGTTCCACCACTGAGCTGACCCGTTCACTCATCTGATCGAAAGCAGCGTGCAGGAACAGCGTGCGGCTCAGGTACTCCAGGCCGCCAAAAAACAGGTCGCGCAGGGCGGAGAGGTTGAGGTCATCGCGCACCTCGCCCCGCTGTTGGGCCTCCTGCACCGCCGTGTCGAACACCCAGGCGTAACTCAGGTTGAGCTTGTGCAGCACCGACCCTCGAATCCTGGTATAGCCGCCCAGGTCTACGTTCATGTACGCCTGGATCATGCGCATGAACAGGGCATTGTCACGGGACATGACCTGGATGTGGTTCTCTGCCAGCAGTTGCAGGCGCGTGCGTGAATCCAGCTCTTCCCGGAGGATGGCGGATGCGTTTTCACGCAGCTCCTCGTAGATGCGCTCCAGGATGGCGCGCATCAACTCGTTCTTGGAGCTGAAATAGTTGAACAGGGTGCCCTCAGAGATACCGGCGCTGGCGGCAATTTTGCGGGTAGTAACACTGTGAAAGCCCTGCTCGCCAAACAGGTGGGTGGCGGCCTCGAGGATATCCGCTTCGCGCTGGGCGCTGCGAGAGAGTGGACGCTGTGCCGCAACATCAGTCATGGTGGTGTTCCAGAGCGCGCACTCACCAGTGGAGGAGTGGCGGCGCCTTTCAAGAAAGTTGAGTACTGCTCAATCCTATACTAGTATTGCTCAGTCACGCAAACAGGAGGTAATCGTGAGCGCAGACAAGATTCGTATTGGCGGGGCATCGGGCTTCTGGGGCGACGCGCCGTCTGCCACCAAACAGCTCATTTCGATGTCGCGGCTGGATTACCTGGTGTACGACTACCTGGCTGAGATCACCATGTCGATTATGGCCAGGGCCCGCGCTGCGGATGACACCAAGGGCTACGCCACGGATTTTGCCAATGCCGCCATGGCGCCCAACCTGGATGTCATTGCCGAGCACGGTGTCAAGGTGATCTCCAATGCCGGCGGCGTGAACCCGGAGGCCTGTGCGGAGGCGCTGCGCTTCATCATTTCCGGCCAGGGCCTGGACCTGAAAGTGGCGGTGGTCAGCGGCGATGACCTGCGCGGTTCGGCGGCCGACTTTGCCGAGGCCACCGAGATGTTTACCGGCGAATCCTTCCCGGACCCGGAATCGGTCGCCAGCATTAACGCTTACCTGGGCGCCTTCCCGATCGCCCGGGCCCTGGAGCTGGGCGCCGATATCGTGATTACCGGGCGCTGTGTGGACAGTGCCGTCACCCTGGGCGCCTGTATTCACGCCTTTGGTTGGTTGCGCAACGATTTTGACAAGCTGGCCCAGGGCAGCCTGGCCGGGCATATCCTGGAATGTGGCACCCAGGCGACCGGTGGCAATTACACCGACTGGGAGAGCGTGGCCCACGACCTGCAGCAGGCGGGCTACCCCATCGCCGAAGTGGAAGCCGGTGGCGCGTTTACCGTGACCAAGCCCGCCGGTACCGGCGGCCTGGTGTCGGTGGGCACGGTCGCGGAGCAGATGCTCTACGAGATTGGCGACCCCCAGGCCTACACCCTGCCGGATGTGATCTGTGATTTCTCAGAGGTCACTATCGAGCAGACCGGGGAGAATCGGGTTCGGGTGGCGGGCGCGCGCGGCCGCGGTGCGCCGTCCAGTTACAAGGTCAGCGCCACCTGGGCGGACGGCTACCGCGCCGGCCATGTGTGGACCATGTACGGCCGCGATGCCGAAACCAAGGCAGAGCATTTTGCCCGCTCGGTATTCGAGCGTGCCGGCGCTGCCCTGCACGCCGCCGGCCTGCCATCGTTTACCGAAACCAGCGTGGAAGTGATCGGCGCGGAAACCCATTTCGGGGCTGCGCGCCAGGCGCGTGGGGTGCGCGAGGTCGACGTGAAAATCGCCGTCAAACACCCCAGCGCCGCGGGTATCGGCATTTTCCTCAAGGAGATGACCGGCATGGCGCTGACCGCGCCGCCCGGCCTGACCGGCTTTGCCGGCGCCCGGGCCAAGCCCTCGCCGGTGGTGCGGCTGTTCTCCATGCTGGTGCCGAAAAGCGAACTGTCGGTCACCGTGGAAGTCGATGGCCACCGGGAAGTGTGTGACGAGGAGTACGGCGGCGATATCGGGGTACCGGCGCCGCATCCCATCCCCCGCACCGAGGACGGCCCCCAGGTTAACGTGCCGCTGGAGGCACTGGCCTTTGGCCGCAGTGGCGACAAGGGCAACTTCGCCAACATCGGCATAATCTCGCGGCGTCCGGAATTCGCACCCTATATCGCCGCTTCGCTGACGGAAGACCGGGTGGCGGGCTACTTCGCCCACTTCCTGGCCTCGCCCGAGGGCAGCGTCAAACGCTTCTACCTGCCGGGCAGCCACGCCTTCAACTTCCTGCTCAAGGATGTCCTGGGCGGCGGCGGGGTGGCCAGTCTCAGGGTAGACCCCCAGGGCAAGGGCTACGCCCAGCTGCTGCTGGCGGAGCAGGTACCCATTCCCCATCACCTGGCCCAGAAGTTTCACCTGATCTGAACCGCGTTCCACCGAGAGGATTGCCATGAGTACAGCGCCGCCCCCGTTTCACAGCCGGGTGAATCCCGGCTCCGAGGAATTCGCGAGTAATCGCCAGGGCATGCAGGGACTGGTCGACCAGCTCAACGAAGTGCTGGGTCGCGCCACCGCCCTGTCCGACAAGGCCCTGCCGCGCTTCCAGAAGCGCGGCCAGTTGTTGCCCCGCGAGCGGCTCGGACGCCTGCTGGACCCCGGTTCACCGTTCCTGGAAATCAACAATATGGCGGGCTTCCTGGTGGAGGACGAGAACCGGGAAACCTCTATCCCCGGCGCCACCGGTATCAACGGCATCGGCTTTATTGCCGGCACCCGCTGCATGGTGGTGGTGGATGATTCCGGCATCAATGCCGGCGCCATGACCACCTTTTCCAGCAAGAAGATCATCCGCTGCATGGAGATTGCGCTGGACAAAAAGCTGCCCTTCGTACACCTGGTGGAGAGCGCCGGTGCTGACCTGTTCAAGTACCAGGTGGAAATGTGGATGTCGGCAGGCGGCGTGTTTGCCCGACTGGCGCGGCTCTCAGCCGCGGGCCTGCCGGTGATTACCGTGTTGCACGGCCTGTCGGTGGCGGGCGGCGCTTACATGCCCGGCATGTCGGACTATGTGATTGGCGTGAAGGATAACGGCATGGCGGCACTGGCGGGCCCGGCGCTGCTGAAAGCCGCCACGGGTGAGGTCGCCGAGCAGGCCACCCTGGGGGGGTCTGAAATGCACGCCACCACCTCCGGCCTGGTTGAATACCTGGCGGAGGACGATGCCCACGCCCTGGCCCTGTGTCGCGATGTGGTGGCGCGACTGGACTGGAATCGCCACTGCGCGGTCCCGCTGCCGAAAGACTTCGACGAGCCGGTGTACGCCACCGAGGAACTGCTGGGCGTCGTGCCGGTAGACTACCGCCAGCCCTACGACGCTCGCGAAGTGGTGGCGCGGTTGGTGGACGGCTCCAGCTTTACCGATTTCAAGCCCGGTTACGGCGTATCCATGGTCTGCCTGCAGGCCAGCGTTTACGGCATGCCAGTGGGTATTCTCTGCAACAACGGCCCAATCGACCCCAACGGTGCGGCCAAAGCCGCCCAGTTCATCCAGCTCTGCGACCAGGCGGGCACGCCACTCGTGTTCCTGCAGAACATCACCGGCTACATGGTGGGCACGGAGTACGAGCAGGCCGGCATGATCAAGCATGGCGCGAAGATGATCCAGGCCGTTACCAACGCCCGGGTACCGCGCCTGACACTGATGATCGGCGCCAGCTTTGGCGCCGGCAACTACGGCATGTGTGGCCAGGGTTATGACCCGGACTTCGTGTTCAGTTGGCCCAATATCCAGATCGGCGTGATGGGTGGTGAGCAGGCCGCCAAGACCATGTCCCAGGTGTTCCGGGACAGCGCCGCCCGCAAGGGCCAGGATGTGGACGAAGACATGCTCGCCGAGCAGGAGGCGAGGGTGGTAGCGCATTACGATCGCCAGTCTGACGCCTTCTATACCTCGGGCCGCATGCTGGATGACGGCATCATCGACCCGCGAGACTCGCGCCGGGTGCTGGGCATGGCCCTGCAAACCTGCTGGGAAGCCCAGCACCGCACCACTTATCCCAACAGCTTCGGCGTCGGCCGCATGTAGGCCGGCAACAGCGAGGACAGCATGTTACCTGACGTAGAGTTTCTCGATCTCGAACAGACCGGCGATACCCTGACCATCTGGTTCAATCGCCCGGAAGTGAAAAATGCCCTGTCGGATGAAATGGCGGGGGAGCTGGCGGCAGTGCTGGAAGCCCTGCCGCAGGAGCGCGATATCCGTTTTGTCATCCTGCGCGGGCGCGGCGGCGCCTTCTGCTCCGGTGGTGACCTGAAGATGTTCAAGACGGTGTTCCAGGGCGGCGCCAGTCGCGAGGATATCGTCGGCTTCAACGCCAGCTTTGGCCGCATGTGTCACGCCATCAACGATCTGCCGCAGCTGTTTATCGTGCTGATCGAGGGCTTTGCCATGGCGGGAGGGCTGGGTATCTCCTGCCTGGCGGACGTGGTGGTGACCACCGCCGATGCCAGATACTCCCTCACTGAAGTCACACTGGGGATTCCACCCGCCCAGATTACCCCGGTGGTGATCAAACGCATCGGTGCGTCGGAAGCCCGCCGCCTGTTGCTGACAGCCCAGCGCTTTGACGGCACCGAGGCCCATCGCCTCGGTTTTGCCCACTTCCTGGTAGACGATGCGGCCGGCCTGGATGCCCAGGCGGCGGAGTTGATTGCTGCGGCGCGCCGTGGGGCCCCCGGCGCGATCGCCCTGACCAAACAGATCATTGGCGCCAGCGAAACCCTGCGCGGCGATGACATCGTGCAGTTTGCCGCCGAGCGTTTCGCCGACGCCATGTTGGGCGAGGAGGGCCGCGAGGGGATGGCGGCGTTCTCCGAGAAACGTCTGCCGAGCTGGGCGGCCAGCGGGGAGGAATCCGCATGAGTGCTTTTGACAGTGTCCTGGTAGCCAACCGCGGTGAGATTGCCTGCCGGGTTATACGTACCGCCCGCGCGCAGGGTTACCGCACTATCGCGGTGTACTCCGAGGCCGACGCCGATGCGCCGCATGTGCAAATGGCTGACCAGGCGGTGCTGATCGGACCGGCGCCGGTGAAGGAGAGTTACCTGGATCCCCAGCGCATTCTGGAGGCGGCGGCGCGTACCGGCGCCCAGGCGATTCACCCGGGCTACGGTTTTCTGTCCGAGAACGCCGATTTCGCGCGCGCCTGCAGCGAGGCGGGGCTGGTGTTTATCGGGCCGTCACCGGAGGCCATCGACGCGATGGGCAACAAGGCGGAATCCAAGCGCCGCATGCTGGAGGCCAAGGTTCCCTGTATTCCGGGCTACCAGGATACTGACCAGTCCGACGCAACCCTGCTGGCCGCTGCCGCGGAGATCGGCTTCCCGGTTATGGTCAAGGCGGCCGCCGGTGGCGGGGGCCGCGGCATGCGCCTGGTGCACGGTGATGCCGAGCTGCCGGACGCCCTGGCCTCGGCCCGCTCCGAAGCGGAGAGCGCCTTCGGTTCCGGCGAGCTGATCCTCGAGAAAGCCGTGCTGCAACCGCGCCACGTGGAGGTGCAGGTGTTTGGCGACCAGCAGGGCAATGTCATTCACCTCGGCGAACGGGACTGTTCGGTACAGCGCCGCCACCAGAAAGTGGTGGAGGAAGCACCCTGCCCGGTAATGACCGACGAACTGCGGGCCGCGCTGGGCGCAGCGGCGGTTAATGCCGCCAGCAGTATCGACTATGTGGGTGCTGGCACGGTGGAATTCCTGCTCGATGCCAGCGGGGATTTCTACTTCCTGGAAATGAACACACGCCTGCAGGTGGAGCACCCGGTGACCGAGCTGGTGACCGACCTCGACCTGGTCGCGTTGCAGCTCGATGTTGCCCAGGGTCTGCCGCTACCGCTCACGCAGGATGATGTGACGCTGACCGGACATTCCATTGAGGTGCGCCTGTACGCCGAGGATTCCCGGAACGATTTCCTGCCGGCCTCCGGCCCCGCGCTGTTGTGGCGGCTGCCAGCCGGCGAGGGCGTGCGGGTTGATCACGGCCTGTTGCAGGGCCAGGAGGTGTCGCCCTTCTACGACCCCATGGTGGCCAAGATCATCACCTGGGGCCCGGACCGAGAGGTGGCGCGTCGTCGACTGCTGCGGGCGCTGGAGAACACCGCGCTGTTCGGTTTTGAAACCAACCGCGCCTTCCTCATCGACGTGCTGGCCAATGAGTGTTTCGCTGCGGGTGGCGCTACCACGGCGTTTATCGCAGAGCAGTTCCCCGACGGTTATAGCAATCCGACGCCGGATGAACCGCTGCTGCTGGTCGCTGCCTGCCTGCATTATCTCGAAGGGCTGGAAGGCTCGGAGCAGGGCATGGTGGCGCCCTCGCTGTCCCTCAGCGGCTGGAGCGGCACACGTGGCCTGGCCAGCCAGGTCCGCTTTGAAATGGACGAGGCGGTAGTGGACATTCACGTTGGCCAGCTCGGTACGGATCGCTACCGGGTAGAGCTGGGCGATGCCGAGCATGAGATTGCCTGGCTCGATGAATTCGGGACCGGTGCTGCGCGCATTGCCGTGGACGGGGTGCAGTACAACCTGGCCTTCTGCTTCCCGGCGCGCGGCGAGGTAGCCCTGCAGCTGGGCGGCCATGCCGCCCAATTCACCAACCAGTTGGCCTTCACTGCGGCTGACAAGGCAGCGGCCGGCAGTGGCACGGTAACCGCGCCCATGCACGGCAACCTGCTGGATGTGATGGTGAAGGTGGGTGATAGCGTCAGCGAAGGCGATGGCCTGCTGGTGATGGAGGCCATGAAGATGGAGCATCGGCTGGTGGCGGAAGTGGCCGGCGAGGTGGTGGCTATTCATGCCAGCACTGGAGAGCAGGTGGCCGCGGGCGCGGTCTTGCTGGAGATCGCCGAGGCGTCCTGAGCGCCGGGCTGAAAGAGAGCGAGGTAACAGACAATGCAGTTCACTGAACAACACGTTGCGCTGCGCAATACGGTAGCCCGCTTTGTGCGGGAAGAGCTGAATCCCAACGTGGAAGCCTGGGAAGCGGCCGGCGAGTTGCCCAGCCACGCCATCATGAAAAAAGCCGGTGAACTGGGTTTGCTGGGTATTGATAAGCCGGAGAGCTACGGCGGCCTGGGCCTGGATTTCTCTTACCAGGCAGTGTTCTCGGAAGAGCTTGGCGGCGCCGACCATGGCAGCTCGCCGCTGTTGCTGGGGGTGCACACCATGATGTCGACGCCGGCGCTGGCGCGTTATGGCAGTGACGAGCTGCGCGAGCAGTTCCTGGCGCCGGCCATTGCCGGCGATACGGTATCCAGTATCGCAGTCAGTGAACCGCAGGCGGGCTCCGATGTGTCGGCCATCAAGACCACTGCGAGGCAGGATGGAGACGACTACGTTATCAACGGCACCAAGATGTGGATTACCAATTCCACCCAGGCGGATTTCTTTTGCCTGCTCGCCAACACCGGCGAGGGCCCGGTACACAATAACAAGTCCCTGATCATCGTGCCCAGCGATACGCCGGGGGTCACGGTTGCCCCCAGGCTCGACAAGCTCGGCCTGCGCGCTTCGGACACCGCCCAGGTGTTTTTTGAGGATGTGCGGGTACCCCAGCGCTATCGCATCGGCGAGGAAGGTGTGGGCTTCATCTACCAGATGAAGCAGTTCCAGGAGGAGCGCATGTACTGCGCGCTGGTGCTGCTCAAGAACATGGACAACTGCATCCAGAAGACCATTGAGTACACCCGCGAGCGCAGCGCCTTCGGCAAGCCGCTGCTGGACAACCAGGTTATCCAGTTCCGGCTGGCGGAGTTGCAGACCGAAGTGGAAGCGGTGCGCGCGTTGACCTATGCCGCCGTGGAGCAGCACGTGGCCGGTGAGGATATGACCATGAAGGCCTCCATGGTCAAGCTCAAGGCCGGAAGGCTGGCGGTGGAAGTGGCCAACAGTTGCCTGCAGTACTGGGGCGGCATGGGCTTCATGTGGGACAACTATTGCGCCCGGGCTTTGCGTGACAACCGCGTGAGCTGCATCGGTGGCGGATCCGACGAGACCATGCTCAGCATCATCGCCAAGCATATGGGTACGCTTCACTAGGCGGCGATTTGCCATTCGGTGCGCCGCTCAGCTGCTATGCTTGCAATCGGCTCCAGGGGGTAGCTTCAGCGAAGTGATTGAGCACACCATTCCGTCCCCGCAATGAGGCTGGCGGCGGCGACACCCTCGGCGCTGGATCGATGACCGCGGGTGTGTCTGGCGCAACGGCCGGGAGAGCTGATTTATGATTAGTGGTTTGGACCATGCCGCAGCACCCATCGAAGCCGTCGATGAGATGCTGGCGTTCTATCGAGCACTTGGCTGCACCATAGAGGAAGAGTATTTCGGGCTCCTTTATTCGGTGTATTTCGGCAATAACAAGCTGAACTTCCATGTGCCGCAGCTCTGGCAGGACGAAAACATGACCCTGCGGGGACAGACGGCCTTGCCTGGCTCGGGGGATTTCTGTTTCGTTTGGGATGGCACGGTGGAAGACCTCAAGCAGTTGCTTGCAGGACTCGGCGCCGAGATCGAGGAAGGCCCCGTGGAAAGAACCGGCGGACGCCAGCAAGGGGCGCTGGGTATGAGTGTGTATACTCGCGACCCCGACCGGAACCTCCTCGAGTTCATTGTTTACCCTGCGTTCGAAGATTAAACCCAGGAGCAGAAGATGACTGGAACCTGTGCATGCGGCTCGGCAGTTTGTTGCACGGTTACCCAGGCGTATCAGCGCGAGCACGGTGCTGTCGACCAGGTGGGCGTCAATATGCGGCTGTTTGATCCGAGTGACCTTACAGGTGTGGAGGTTCGCTTTCCCGATGGACTCGGTTGG